>CADBQK010000194.1 GCA_902796775.1 uncultured Lachnospiraceae bacterium | reverse complement strand
GATACCCGCAGCGGGGACCCACCGCTGACAACATTGAGAGATTGGGAAGTTTTCTGTGTTGCGATGGTCGATTTGGAAAGCCGGGTGCATTTATTGCAGATATTGTACATAAGCAGGAAAAACAATCCCATAAAACCGCATGGATTGTAATAGCAAATGTTATTTTTGTCGCACTGTTTACTGTTATCTGCATTGCATGGAAGTGTGGTTGGGTCGAAAAAAGAGACGCAGACCTAAAATCGTATTTTGAGCAGACGGCTTTTTCAGACACCATCAAGACTGAAAATGGTTTGCTCATGAACACTGATAGCGAAGTTTCAGATTAATACTGAAAAATGCAATTCTAACGTGGCAGTTTAGATTTGCATAAATGCTTTTGTGATTGCCCTGCATATGTTGACAAAGTGCACCCTCTTTTTTCATGGGAGGGTGCACTTTTGATAGCAATGGGTTCATCAATCATTTGATGCAGAACACGGCGTACAACGGAAGAGAGAGGATTCCGTTCTCAAAACCGAAGTTTCGCTGAGAGATGCGAATCGAATAAGCAGGCTTGAATTCCTTTACATAGTCGTTGAGACTGACAGAGGTGACCCGATCTCCGCTTTTGGCCTCGATCGGAATGAGCTTTCCATCAAGGGAAACGACAAAATCGACTTCCTTCGTTCCTTTTTCATTCCGCCAGTAGTAGGTACGCAGGCCGTTCATGGTTAGCTGGTTGTCCACAAAGTTTTCGATCATGCCGCCTTTGAAGTCTGCCAGTTCGTCTTCCATGTAGAAGACATCATCCGGACGAATGTCCTTCTGTGCGCAGAGAAGCCCCATGTCCGAGAGGAAGATCTTGAAATCGTCTATGTCTTTATAGTTGTCCAAGGGCTTCATGATCTGCTCTGCACGGTAGACCAGGTGAACCAGATTTGCCGTCACCAGCCATTGGATCGCGTTTTCAAACTCCGCTGCCCTGGCGCCTTTTTTGATTAGTTTGTACTGAAACCGCGTGTTCTTCTTCGAAAGCTGTACTGCGATCGTCCCGTAGGTCAGCCTGGTTTTTTTGATCTCACTGGCGTTCTCCTGATACTTGGACATATCGTCCAGATAATCCATTTGGATCGTTTCTTGGACGTGCCGCACCTGGGTGTAGTCCCCGGTCTCAACAAAACGCGCCACAGCCTCCGGCATCCCGCCGATCACGAGGTACTGTCGATACAGCTTGAGTCCGGCTTCATGCAGCGCCGCAGGCATCGGTTGGTGATCCTTGAAGCATGCCTTGATCCGCGCTACCAGCTCCCGCTCGCCCAGCGCGATCAGGAACTCCTCCATATTCATGGGGTACATGGTATAGCGATCCACTTTTCCCACCGGGAAAGCATAGCGTTCCCGGTTGACCGCTACACCAAGCAGGCTGCCCGCAGCAATGACGTGGTATTCCGGGGCCTCCTCACAGAAGTATTTCAAGGAAGTCAGCGCCCGCTCGCAGAGTTGTACTTCGTCAAACACGATCAGCGTCCGGCCTTTTGTGATCGTCTGCCCGCTGATATGGCTCAGAATGGGGAGAAGGTACGCCGGGCTTAATTCTTCTGCAAAGGTTCTGTCCAGGGTCGGATTGGTCTGGAAGTTGAAATATGCAACATTATCGTAATGCTTTCTTCCAAATTCCAGCACGGCATACGTTTTCCCGACCTGCCTCGCCCCCTGAATCACCAGAGGTTTTCGGTGTTTATCCTCTCTCCATTGAGAAAGATAGTCGTCGATCAGGCGGTACATATTTGCGTCTCCTTGTTCTTCAGGATGGCTGTATTATAGCACTGGCGAGAAAATAATGCAAGAATTATTTATTTATCGCATTATTTTCCGATATATCCTGCCGAAAAACTCCATTATTATCACGTTGGTTAACTGAATGGGATGTAGTAGACGATCCAAACTAATCAAAACTTTTATCTTAGTGCTATCTGCCGATATCTGTCCTGCAAAAGCGCTTCGCCTGCAGCGGTTCCGCGTGTCGGGAACAAT
>CADBQK010000193.1 GCA_902796775.1 uncultured Lachnospiraceae bacterium | reverse complement strand
TTTGAACGGATCCGTCAGCTGGAAGAGGTCCATGCAATGGCGTTTGCCATGGATGTAGATTCAGCAGCGCATTCCAATCTCAAACTCCTGGGAAAACCTGTGTTTGCAAAAGGAGTAGAAGACCTGAAAGAGATTGTTGCCAGCACACAGATGCCCTTCCTGGTCAAAGGCATCATGACACCGAAGTCTGCGATACGATGCCAGCAGGCAGGAGCCTACGGTATTGTAGTATCCAGCCACGGAGGCAGAGTCCTCGAAGATGCCCCGGCGCCTGCATCTATGCTGCCCCAGATCCGCAAAGCAGTCGGAAATTCGTTTAAGATCATAGTGGATGGCGGTATCCGGAGCGGAGCTGACGTCTTTAAGTGTCTGGCTCTCGGTGCAGATGCAGTCCTGATCGGCCGTCCTTATGCTATTGCCGCGCACGGCGGACTGGAGGAAGGTGTCCGGCTGTATACACAGCGGATCGCCTCCGAACTGAAAGAAATCATGATCCTTACTGACACCCCGACGCTGGCAGATATTACGATGGATAAGCTGGTCATGTAGACTGACTGTCTGGAAAGCACGTATTCTTTTACTGTTTTTCTCCATTTTGCAGAATGCCGGGATGATATGAAGTCCCTTATTAAGATCCCTGATCATGAGAGGAGAGTGGGTCTTGTCCGAAGAGATACTTGATGAGGGAAGAAAAAGAGCAGCAGCTTTCAATATCACAGGAGGAGTGATCTGGAAGCAGATGCTGCTCTTCTTCTTCCCGTTATTACTGGGTTCTTTTTTTCAGCAATTATATAATACTGCCGATGCAGTCATAGTCGGAAGATTTGTGGGCACAGGAGCTCTGGCTGCTGTCGGCGGCTCGTCAGCTATGATCGTGATGCTGTTTGTCAGCTTTTTTACCGGATTATCGTCCGGAGCCGGGATCATGATATCCCAGTACTGCGGGGCAGGAGACAGAGAAAGGACCAGTCAGTGCGTACATACAGCTCTGGCTCTGGCACTTGGCGGAGGCCTGTTGTTTACTATTGTCTGTATCCTGACTGCACCGGCAGCAGTTGACCTTCTGCGGACCGGGCAGGATATCCGGTCTGATTCGATCCGTTATCTGCAGATCTATTTCTGCGGATGCATTCCCAGCTTCCTGTATAATATGGGGGCAGGGATCCTCAGGGCGGAAGGAGACTCACGGCATCCGCTGCTCGTTTTGATCGCAGGCTGCCTGATGAATATTGCGCTGGACCTTCTGCTTGTTGCAGGGCTTCAGATGGAGACTGCAGGAGCTGCTCTGGCTACTGTGCTGAGCCAGACCTTCTGCTGTGTGCTGACGCTGTTTATTCTTAAACGGGGCAGGACAGCTCATGACCTTTATTTTCACAGGATCCGTCCTCATACAGATATGCTTATGCGCATGCTGAGGCTGGGCTTTCCGACAGGTTTGGAGGCAGTTATGTATATGATCTCCAACCTCCTGATCCAGGCTTCTATAAACAGCTTCAATACAGCTGTTGTTTCGGCGTGGGCTGTCTATGGCAAGATTGATGCCATCTTCTGGATCGTTCTGCAGTCTCTGGGGATTACGGTCACGACCTTTGCAGGGCAGAACTACGGAGCCGGGAAGCATGAGAGAGTCCGCCGGAGTGTGCGGACAGGACTCCTGCTTTCTTTTCTGTTTACAGGTATGTATTCCTGTCTCCTGCTTTTATCCGGAAACAGGCTGTTCTTTCTTTTCACCAATGATATTTCTGTTGTTCAGATCGGAGGACAGATGATTGCTTTCCTTGCAAGGTTTTATGTTCTGTTCGTGCTGGTCGAGATCCTTGGAGGCGCGCGCAGAGGTATGGGAGACAGCCTGCATCCGATGCTGATCGTTCTGTTCGGGACCTGTCTGCTACGTATTGCCTGGATCCTTCTGGCTGTTCCCAGATGGCACAGCTTTATAACAATAGAAGCATCCTATCCGATCACCTGGACGATTACTTCTGTTCTCATGCTTATATATTATCTTAGCAGGAGGAATGCAGGGGGCGTATGAAGAGACCCTGGAATCTCCTGGCTCGTGAACTACTCGGCAATTGAATTGCCAGAGCATCGGATGAAATGCGGCATAAGCCGCACTTGATTCCGGGTGCGTCCATAACACCTCTACTGCTGCCCCTTTGGGCTACACAGCTACTTTTATTACTCTTACTTTTTCCAGCCCGGAAACAGGCATATTAAATCTTCTCCCGGAAACGGCATGGTACTTCCTCAGGATGTTAAAAGCTCCCACAGCATCTGCATTCCAGACACAACCCCCATCTTT
>CADBQK010000192.1 GCA_902796775.1 uncultured Lachnospiraceae bacterium | reverse complement strand
TCCAGCAGTGTGGACAGGAGCAGCCGGATCGTGACCAACGAAGCGATAAATTCCCGCAATAAGCTTCTGCAGAAGCTTGCGGATAATGATATGATATACTATATTGATGAGAATGAGGCGCTGGATGATGAGAATCATGCGCTTACAGCATCTTATACTTATGACGGCATTCATCTGCAGGCCAAATATGTACAGCCCTGGAAAGACTTCATATTGGCGCATGGTGTCGTGAAACCTTCAGCCGCAGGCGGCGGATCCGGAAACTCCGGAAAGACAGCAGAAAAAGAATCGGCAGCAGCAGAAGAAACAGAAACGGCAAAAGAAACAGAGCAGGTTAAGGAAACAGAGCCGCGAAGCGAAACAGAAACAAAGAAAGAGCAAGAGTCAGAAACAGGAAAAGAGGCAGAACATGAGTAGATATCTGATCGTTTTTTTGATTTCAATGGTTCCCCTGATAGAACTGAGGGGATCCATGCTTTACGCGACCGGTGTAGGACTACCCCTCCTGCCGGCGTATATAACGGCCATCATCGGAAACATGCTTCCGGTACCCTTCATTTACCTTTTTGCAAGGAAGATACTGCAATGGGGATGTGATAAACCAGGGATCGGGCCATTTTTCACATTCTGCCTGGAAAGGGGAAATAAAGCAGGGGAAAAACTGCAGGCAAAAGCCGGCAGAGGGCTGTTTGTGGCCCTGCTCCTGTTTGTCGGTATCCCCCTGCCGGGTACTGGTGCCTGGACAGGAACACTGGCGGCGAGTCTTCTTGACATGAAGTTTCGGCCCAGTGTAATTGCTGTCATGTGCGGGGTACTGCTGGCAGGAATCATTATGGGGCTGGCCGGCACTGGGATCTTCGGAGCCATCGGCTCACTGTAAGAGGTATGGATATGATTTGGACGACTTGCAGTGTTCTGGCAGAAAAGCGGGAGGAAAGAAGAAATGATCAACAGATTTGAATTGGCATCCGTTCATGTCACATTTGCAATTGGTGCGTTTTTTGCTTTTGCCCTTGTATATGTCCTGCTGGGGAGGCAGAATAATATCCTTCCACGTGACCAGGGCAGGGAGTTTGCGGTAAACGGCAAACTATCAGCAGGTAAAGCCAGAGGCGCAGGACTGATCTTTATACCTGTTTTTATTCTGGCAGCGCTGATGTTTGATGAAATGTATCCGGAAAAGGTGGTCTACCTGGCATTGCTGGCTATTGAAATGATCACCGGCTTTCTGGATGATAGTGCAAAAGTTCCCTGGGGAGAGCTGAAAAAAGGATTGCTTGATCTGGCTGTTGCGATTGTTGCGGCAGTGACATATGTTTTCTATAATGGAAGCCGCATCCTGATGCCCATCTTCCGTCTGGAAGTTGATCTCCATCCGGTGCTCTATGTGATCCTGGCTGTCGTCCTGATCTGGATCTCCATCAATGCTGCGAATTGTACGGACGGCGTGGACGGATTGTCGGGAACGCTGACTATGGTCACACTGGGATCATTCCTTGTCCTGGATACAGGACGCGGGGATATGCGGTACGAGATCATCCTGTTTATCGCAGTCCTGCTTGCCTACCAATGGTATAATGCAAGCCCCAGTATTCTGATGATGGGGGATGCAGGATCCAGAGCGATGGGTTTTTTCATCGCTATTATTGCGATGAAATCGGAATGTCCATTCATGTATATTCCGCTGGCACTGATGATGATCCTGGACGGCTGTCTGGGTCTTCTGAAAGTTTCGTTTATCCGTTATCTGCATCTGAAAAACTTTATGGCAGATATCCGGACACCGCTCCATGACCATGCCCGCAAGCTGTCGGGCTGGTCCGATGCGCAGACGGTGTACCGTTTTGCCATTATCCAGTTTATGGTATCGCTGATTGCGCTGTATCTGGCAAAGTAATGCCCGGTCAGTCCGGTCAGAGATTTTTGTGAAACTATGGAAGCACTAATACCTTATTATGCTTTCATCATCAAATATTTGGAGGAGGTTTTATATGCCATCTGAAAGCAAGAAGAAGAAAAGTGAGGGACAAAGACTAAAAGAGAAACTGACCTGGGAGTTCCCGCAGGCGGCGCTGGAGTCTCCGGAGATCGTAGAGAAAGCGCTGGATTTTTGCGAGGATTATAAATACTTCCTTAGCGAGGCAAAGATTGAGCGGGAGGCTGTCGCCTTTGCGGCAGAACGTTTAAAGGAGGCAGGATACCGTGAGTTTGATCCGGCTGCCGTTTATAAAGCCGGTGACCAGGTGTATTTCTGCAATCGCGGTAAATCGATCATTGCAACGACATTTGGGAAGAAGCCTTTGTCAGAGGGGCTGCGCCTGAATGCAGCCCATATCGATTCTCCCCGTCTGGATCTGAAACCTTCACCTTTGTATGAAAAGGAAAGCATCGCCTATTTTAAGACACACTATTATGGCGGTATCAAGAAGTATCAGTGGGTGACGATCCCGCTAGCCCTGCACGGGGTGATCTTCCGCAAGGACGGCACAAAGGTTACTGTCCGCTATGGAGAGGATCCGGGCGAACCGGTATTGTATATCAGTGACCTTCTTCCCCATCTGGCAGCAAAGCAGCAGACCCGCAAACTGTCTGAAGGTATCCGGGGTGAGGAACTCAATATTCTGCTGGGCACGCTGCCCTTCCCGGAGAAGGATCTGAAGGATGCTGTTAAGCTGAATGTCCTTTCCATTCTGAACGAGAAGTACGGGATTACAGAAGCGGATTTCCTGCGTGCAGAGCTGACTGTCGTAGCAGCCGGTCCGGCAAGAGATGCGGGATTCGACAGAAGTATGATCGCTTCTCCCGGTCATGATGACAGGGTATGTGCCTATACTGCTCTGCGTGCGGAGATCGATACGAAAAAGCCCGCATACACGACCGTGACGGTCCTTACAGACAAAGAGGAGATCGGCTCTGTAGGCAATACAGGTCTGCACTCTGATTATCTGAAGCATTATCTTGAGTACCTGGCGGAAAACCAGAAGGTTTCCTATAAGGACATGGTACGCTCCTCCATGTGCCTGTCTTCAGACGTCAGTGTGGCATATGACCCGACTTTTGCCGATGTATTTGAGCCGGGCAATGCCTGCTATATGGGTAAGGGAGCCGTTGTCATGAAGTATACCGGCGCCCGCGGCAAAAGCGGAGCTTCCGATGCCAGCGCTGAAACGATGTATAAATTAATCGACATTCTGAACAAGAACCATGTCTACTGGCAGTCCGGCGAGCTTGGTAAGGTAGACGAAGGAGGCGGAGGTACAGTCGCTCAGTTCGTAGCAGGCCTGAATATTGACGTCGTGGATATCGGGGTTCCCGTGCTTTCCATGCATGCTCCTGTCGAAATTGTCTCCAAGATCGATGTCTACGAGACTTACAAGGCATATATGGCGTTTTATAAATAAACTTCGGCTAAGTGATCAGTTTATCCCGGGGGCATGTTTTACAGCCTCCCGGGATTTTTTCTTTGGTTTTTCTTGCAAGCATCCTCTGATAAGTTTATAATGGGGAGAACAGTGTCAGTGGAACGCGCTGTCGTGATAAACTGCGATGGCACAGACTTGCTGGCACGGTAAGGACAGTTGCCCGTTATAAACGGTTTTGAAGAGAGGATTGCTTACGGGAGGAGTTTCATGATTCATTTATCGAAACATGGCGCATATCTGGTAAATGGCAGAGATTTAATAGAGGATGTGCCGGAGTATGCAGAGCGCATTTCACAGGCATTTTCAGGGGCTGCGCCTGAGGTGTGCAGACAGAAGGGGAAGGAGCAGACCATTGCTTACGGGATCCTGCAGGGGCATAACCATGCAGCATCTAAAGAACAGTTGCAGATTAAATTCGACAAACTTACTTCTCATGATATTACCTTTGTAGGAATCATCCAGACAGCCAGAGCCAGCGGGCTGAAAGAGTTTCCGATTCCCTATGTTCTGACGAATTGTCACAACAGTCTTTGCGCCGTCGGCGGGACCATCAATGAGGATGACCACATGTTTGGCCTGACCTGTGCGCAGAAATACGGCGGCATCTACGTGCCTCCTCATCAGGCGGTCATTCATCAGTTTGCCCGTGAGCAGATGGCTGAATGCGGAGCCATGATCCTTGG
>CADBQK010000191.1 GCA_902796775.1 uncultured Lachnospiraceae bacterium | reverse complement strand
GAGGAAGAACCGGAGGAGGCAATCACTCCGGAGCCGGAAGAAGAGCCGGAAGAAGAAGACTTTCAGGAGCCGGAAGAAGAGGATATTTTGGTCCTGATACGTGTCTGCGGAAAGATCAAATCCATTAACGAATCCGGCTGCAAGATCAAGACCGATAATGGAAAAACATTGAAACTCTCCTTCTGTGATGAAACAGATATTGCCAGCGGCTATTTCCCTGAAGAAGGACACTATGTCGATGTAGAGTACGATCCGGATGAAATGAAAGTGTACTCCCTCACCTTAATTGAAAAATAACCGAAAGAACCTATTGTACATTTACAGTTAAAGGGTAAAAAAATGACGGATTACGAACTGCTCCTGAAGCAGACACGGGAATTCATTGAAACTGACCCCTGGTACATTTCCGTGCTAAGCAATGTATCTGCTTTGATCATGCTTTCTATGGAAAATCTGAACTGGGCCGGCTTTTATATCATGAGAGACGGCGTGCTCACGGTCGGCCCCTTTCAAGGTAAACCTGCATGTATCCACATCCCTCCCGGAAAGGGAGTCTGCGGAACAGCGGCTGCCGGCAATGAGCCCCTCCTGGTGAAAGATGTCCACCTTTTCCCGGGCCATATCGCCTGCGATAGTGCATCGAATTCAGAAATCGTTATCCCTTTTCACCGGAAGGGAGAGGTCGCAGGCGTCCTGGATCTGGACAGCCCACAGACAGGCCGTTTTACATTGGAAGATCAGAAAGGCCTCTCAAGGATCGTAAGTCTCCTGGAAGACTATATACAATGGGAATAGGAGCCATCCCTGCGCGCCTGCGGCCCGCCATCCAGCAGCAGGACAATATAACATTCCCGAAATGAAAGAGACGAAATGAGCAAAAAGAAACATCCCGTACTTAGTCACGGGAAAAGCAGCATCTGGAAAAGACCTTCCAGCCTGGTCATTTATTTCACGCTGTATTCCATATTCGGCTGGTTGTATGAAGTCTTTCTGGAAGTAGTCGTCTACCGATGGGGCTTTCACAATCGGGGAGTTCTGCTCGGTCCTTACTGTCCGGTCTACGGGTTCGGAGCACTTGCTTTTCTCCTGCTGGTGTATCCTCTGATCCAGACCAGGCCATTTTGGAAGCGCTTAAAGTGGATCCCGCTGGTATTTTTGCTGTGTATGCTGATCGCAACAGGTATTGAGCTGGGAACCTCATATCTGCTGGAATATCTGACTGGTTCCTGGCCGTGGCAGACATATGCTGACTACAAAATCCACTTTCAGGCAAGGATCGCCCTTTCACCTTCACTCAGATTTGGTCTGGGAGGTGTGCTTTTTCTGTATATCCTGCAGCCGGTATTTGAAAAAATATGCTCCCTGCTTCGCAGCGATATCCGCAGAAAAACAGCACTTGCTCTTATTTGCCTGTTTACAGCAGACCTGATCTATACCTTTTTCATCAAATAACAGACAAGAGACTCCTTGACAGAAGATTTCAAAAAGATTCTGCAAGAAACAGGAAGCGGCCCTCTGATCTCCAAAATCAGAAGGCCGCTTCCTGTATTCTCCCGGTTTTCCCCAAAATCTAATATCCTGCAGTCTGGTTTTCTACCGGATATTCTCCAGATTCTGCTCTGTTTCTTTTGAGAAGAGATGCATGACCTCTCCATCGAAAGTAAAGTGCAGATCATCTCCATTTACATACTGCTTCTTCATCCCAAGGGTAGGCACGATGATGATGACATCCCTGCCCTCTGCTGTCACATGCAGATGTACAGAAGAACCCATCATCTCGGTGACATCCACCTTTGCAGGCACTCCACTTTCATTGATGGAAGTGTGCTCCGGACGCACGCCCAATGTGATGTCCTGGCTCTGCACATCTCCGGCCAAAAGATTTGCATTCTTCTCTTCCGAAACCTGTACCTTCATTCCTGCCAGCTCGACAAAATAGGTATCTCCTTCACGAATCAGCCTGGCATCAAAGAAATTCATCGTCGGGCTCCCGATAAAGCCGGCTACGAACAGATTAGACGGATGATTGAAGACCTCCTGCGGAGTCCCGATCTGCTGAATATATCCATCTTTCATAATAACAATCCGGTCTCCCAGTGTCATAGCTTCTGTCTGATCATGCGTAACATAGATAAAGGTTGCATCGATCCTCTGGCGAAGCTTGATAATCTCCGCACGCATCTGATTACGGAGTTTCGCATCAAGATTGGAAAGAGGCTCGTCCATCAGCAGGACCTTCGGTTCCCGTACGATTGCACGGCCGATCGCAACACGCTGACGCTGTCCTCCGGAGAGAGCCTTCGGCTTTCTGTCCAGATATTCCGTAATCCCGAGGATCTTCGCAGACTCTTCGACTTTTTCGTTGATTTCCGGTTTGGCCATCTTCTTCAGCTCCAGCGGGAATGCCATATTCTGCCGGACGGTCATATGCGGATACAGGGCATAATTCTGGAAAACCATCGCCATATCACGATCTTTCGGAGCGATATCATTCATCAGGACGCCGTCTACATACAGCTCGCCCTCAGAGATTTCCTCCAGACCGGCAATCATGCGCAAAGTAGTGGATTTACCACAGCCGGAAGGGCCGACCAGTACGATAAACTCTTTATCTGCAATATCCAGGTTGAATTGCTGTACAGCAACCACGCCTTTTTCCGTCACCTGAAGAAATGTAGGCTTTTTCTCTTCGGCTTTCTTTTTATTCTTCCTGGTATCCCCGGAAAACGGATATATCTTGACAATATCTTTTAATTGAACTGTAGCCATTTTCCCCTTCTCTTCCTTTCCTGTAATGCTCTTCCTTTTTCTGAAAACTCCCTGCAAAGTAAATGGAAATATGCTGGAATACTGGTTGACTGATATACGAGCAGCTGTATCTTCGAATACGTTTTCGCAAATTTATTGTAAACCCGGCAAAGGAATTTTGCAATTCACTGTTTCTACAATTCCACTCATGATATTTTGTGTATTTTGCACATTTTTTATCAGATATTACGTTTGATATTTACAAATGACAGGGTGGCGTTTTATACTAATGGCAATAATGGATTTTGATTTAGATTTTGTTACGAAAACGTATTCGAAATATCCGGGGGTTTTTGCATGGGACGATATGGTTATTTTGATGATGATAATAAAGAATATGTAATTACGAATCCGAAAACACCTCTTCCCTGGATCAATTATCTGGGATCCAGCGATTTTTTCCGTCTGATTTCAAACACAGGAGGCGGTTACTGCTTCTATAAAGATGCCAAGCTTCTGCGCCTGACCCGCTATCGTTACAACAACAGTCCCTTTGACTGCAGCGGCCATTACTATTATATAAAAGATGGCGATATCATCTGGAATCCGGGCTGGCAGCCCTCACAGACAGCACTGGATACCTATTCCTGCCGTCACGGAATGGGTTATACCATCTTTACCTCTTCCAAAAACAATGTCAGCGCCTGCCAGGAAGTATTTGTTCCGGTCGATGATCCCTGCGAGGTGACACGCCTCACGCTGACAAACCATGCAGATACTGCTAAAACACTGGATCTGTTCAGCTATGTGGAATTCTGTCTCTGGAATGCTATGGATGATATGTCCAATTTCCAGCGCAACTATTCTATAGGAGAGGTTGAAGTCATTGGCAGCCGTATCTATCATAAAACAGAATACCGCGAACGGCGCAATCACTTTGCTGTATTCGCTGTCAACCGGGAAATCGAAGGTTTTGATACAAGCCGGGATGCCTTTGTCGGACTCTACAATGGAGCCGGCAGCCCGCAGGCTGTACAAAAAGGCATCAGCTCTGACAGCATTGCTCATGGCTGGGCTCCCATCGGAAGCCACCACCTCACTTTTCATCTGGCTCCCGGCGAAACCGTTTCGACGATATTTGTACTGGGCTTCTGCCAAAACGAAACCAGCCTGAAATTTGAAGCACCCGGCGTAATCAATAAAGCTCCGGCAGATGCTCTTGTTTCCCGATACATGACCGATGAACAGGCAGATACAGCACTCGCAAAGCTCAAATCATACTGGGAGGAGCTATTGTCCCGCTTCCAATTATCCTGCGATGATGCCAGGCTTGCACGGACCTTTAATATCTGGAACCAGTACCAGTGTATGGTCACATTCAATATGAGCCGCAGTGCCAGTTATTATGAAAGCGGGCTGGGCCGTGGAATGGGATTCAGGGACTCTTGTCAGGATCTGCTCGGCTTTGTTCATCTGATTCCTGAACGGGCTCGAGAAAGGATCCTGGATATCGCCAACACACAGTTCCCGGACGGCAGTGCCTATCACCAGTACCAGCCTCTGACCAAACGAGGCAATCTGGATGTAGGAAGCGGCTTCAACGATGATCCGCTTTGGCTGATTGCCGGGACAGCTGCCTATCTGCGCGAAACAGGAGATTTCAGTATTCTGGATGAACCCTGTACTTTTGATAATGATGAAACCAACAAGGCTCCGCTGATGGAGCATCTGCGCAGGAGCTTTTCATATACGGCACAGCACCTTGGCCCGCACCATCTGCCTCTGATCGGCCGTGCTGACTGGAACGATTGTATGAACCTGAATTGCTTCTCGACCGAGCCCGGTGAAAGCTTTCAGACTACCGGCCCCAGCGAAGGTCCTGTAGCGGAAAGTATCTTCATTGCCGGTATGTTTGTCAAATACGGCAGGGAGTATGCAGACATCTGCGAACATATGCAGCTTTCACAGGAAGCAGCTTCGGTAAGGGTAAAGGTGAAAGAAATGGAAGAGGCAATCCTGCGGGACGGGTGGGACGGAGAATGGTTTCTCCGCGCTTATGATGCTTTTTCCCATCCTGTTGGCAGCCATACTTGCGAGGAGGGCAAGATCTTTATCGAGCCTCAGGGGATGTGCGTTATGGCCGGAGTAGGCCTGGAAACGGGAGAAGCAGCCCGGGCACTCCACAGTGTTGCGCAGCACCTGGAATGTGAACATGGCATTATGCTTCAGCAGCCCGCTTACACCGTATATCATCCGGAGCTGGGAGAGATTACTTCCTACCCGCCCGGATATAAAGAAAATGCAGGTATCTTCTGCCACAATAACCCCTGGATCGTCTGCGCCGAAACCATGCTTGGTCACGGAAACCGTGCTTTTGAGATCTATCAGAAAACCTGCCCTGCATATCTGGAAGAAAAAGTAGATATCCGCCGTACGGAGCCCTATGTTTTCTGCCAGATGGTCGCCGGTGCCGATGCTGCCACTCCCGGAGAGGGAAAAAACAGCTGGCTGACCGGAACTGCAGCCTGGACATTCATTACCATGAGCCAGTACATGCTGGGCATCAAGCCGTCTCTGGATGGTCTTTGCATTGATCCCTGCATTCCGGACTCGCTGAAAAGCTACCGCTGCAAGCGTATGTACAGGGGCTCTGTCTACCAGATCGAGATCGATAACAGCGCCGGCGTACAGCATGGTGTCCGTTCCATGACAGTTAATGGAAAAGCCGTTCAGGGGAACCTGGTTCCTCTGCATAAAGACTGTCCGGTATATAGCGTCAAAGTGGTCATGGGATGATCCGATGATCATGAGATAAGTAAAATAAACCTGAAGTCGATTGCCGTACATATTACATGTGTGTTATGGTCGGGCTTGGAGGTGTACACATATGAGACGATCTACACT
>CADBQK010000190.1 GCA_902796775.1 uncultured Lachnospiraceae bacterium | reverse complement strand
GTGCCTGGAGTCGGCCTCTCCGGTCAGGAGCCTTCGGAGAACGCAATGACACGTCCATCATGGGGCGTGTATAATTGCGCCCTTTCACAGAAAGGGACTTATCCTGTCTCCGGCTGCTCATCAGTCTGTTCCTTGATCCGCTGAAGAATACGCAATACTTCCGGGATCTGGAACATCGTTCTAAAGAACTCATCGATCTGTTTGTCGTTGTATTCATCCGGTGGAAGATACTGTTCAAGCATCGCACCGTGAGTGCAGAGACGATGAGTACGCTCCTTACGGAGCTGTTCCTGTTGCTGCTGTTTTAGTGCTTTCAGCTTCTGAGTCTTGATCTTCAGTTCATTCTCTATGCGTTCCTGCTCTGCCTGCAACTCCTCAACGGTCTTTGTCCTCGCCATAAAATCACCTCCTCCCTTCAATATTCAGGCAATGAAAAAAGGACCGCTCAATGCATCTGCTGATGCACTCACGATCCTCATCACACCGAGAGATGCCTATGCTCTCGGATGTATATTATTTAATCCTCTTTCCCATCTAGAAACACAATAGCAGCACCATGATTGATGCTGCTATACAGTACTCACTTATTGTATTTATCTAGTAGCCCTTCTTCAGCTACCATGCCCATATCCCAGAAGCCTTCTATGGACTCCGGATATCTGCAACTTATTGCTTCCTCTGGCTCCTTCCAGACAAACTCAATGTGTACATCATCAGAGTTTTTCACCTTGTACAGGCGCAACGCGTTTATGCCCATTTCATCCAACCGCTTTTTCGTTAACGGCTCATATTCATCAAGTTGAAAAATTCCTCTAAGGATCCATTGTCCAAGGTAGGTTTGTTTTTCATAGGACTCAATAGCTTTACCGTTATCCTGTGTAATATACGCGGGCAACGTATCTCCTGACGGTTCAAACACCAGATTAAATCTGCGCTCTTCCTTTGGCAGCTTTAGACTATTCGTTCCTGGCTCTAGAGATCCAGCTCCTTTACTAAAGAAGTTCGGATGTTGCTTATGAAAATTCTTTGCATCTGGTACAGGAATATACATTTCATCCAGCGGACGGAATAGGAGCTTGGTTACTTCTGCCCTGAATCCCGCATCATCGCATTCATTTACTAGCGACAATATCCTTTTTCTCAATTCAACTTTTTGCAGCTTCTCGCCCATCGATGAGCTCGGAATCAGTAAAAACTGTTTCAATCCCTCAACAACAGACCACAGGGTCTGCTTCGGTACGCTATTCGCGTATTCTTCACTTATCTTCCTAATTCTCTGCTTACGAGTGTCTTTACCAAGCTTTGACCCGACGCCGTAAAAGCTGTTAAACCCAGAAAACAGCTCCACCTCACCATCCTCATTTACAATCTGCCAGAAGTATTCTTCCGTTATTTCTTGTTTCTGTGGCAGTAAAGCAGCATTAGGAGCTTCCTTAGCGACCTCTTCTTGTTTTTCCTCTCCTAAAACAGCTTCTGCTATCTTAGAAAAAATCGCGTAAGCATCATCTGCATATATAACATTCCAGTGTTCAACAACTATGTCTTTATTCTGGAAATCCATTAGCAGCTGACTGTCTGCAGATGTATATCGGTAAGTATGGTTCCCATCTTTAAACACGAAATTCGCAGGATGAGATTTTGATGTACAGCCATCTATTGAAATGTTAGCAATATCTATTTTATCGTATGAGGTTTCTCCAACAAAGATCCTTGGCTCTTCATCTTTAGGAGAAGGCATCAGTACATGGTATACGGAATGCACATTATCATCTCCTGCATCAACGCGGAATCCTCTAATGTTTGCAACAGATGAATCTATTCTGCTATTCCTTAGTTGCGCAATCTGCAAGGCTAATTTCAAGTAGACGTCTTTGTTGCATCTGTCTATCTCGCTCTTTTCCTTGTATTCACCGTTCTCATTCTTTGCATTTCTTTCAGCCAATGCGGTGAGGTTAGACCATTCGTTGAGGTTCGCCTTGAACTGTGCTACCTTCTGGTATCCTGAATTAATGCCAAAGGTTTTTATTCCTACCAGATATTTATCTTCAGCACCTTCATGTCGAACCGACAATGCAGCATCATACGATGTATTCCCTATGTCCTCAGCTGTAGCATTAAAAGATCTCTGAAAGACGGTTTCCTGAAACTTCGAATTGATGACTGGAGCTGGCGTTGAGTCATCATCAGACTTCTGTGCAAACATTTCTGTAAGCCCAGCAAACGCAAGTATGAGACGCTTGTACTCGTTTCTTTGTGTTATTGGTAACTCTCTCCACATGTGTGGGGCCTCCCGCTAATTACTCTGATATCTGTTGTCTCAACTCTCTTATCAATTGTTCCATAGTGCTATCAAAGCTACCCTTTTTCAAGGTGCACTCCCATAGAACAATTACATGCCATCCCAAATCTTCTAATTCCTTTTTATGTTTAGCGTCATTCGCAACATTTCGCTCAAATTTCGGGATCCAGTAGCCAAGGTTGGATTTGGGTGTTGTCGCTCTGCTGCAGCCTTCGTGCCTATGCCAAAAGCACCCATTAATAAATATTACAGTTCTGTACTTTGGAAGAACTATGTCAGGCTTCCCCGGATATCGTTTGTCGTTTTTTCGAAAACGAAACCCTTCTGAAAAAAGGTATTTTCTGACCTTTACTTCCGGTGCCGTGTCTGTACCTCTAATACGAGACATATTCCAGCTTCGCTTTTCAGGCGTTAATGAATCAGTCATAACCTTAGATCATCGCATCTGCCATATTCTGTGCTATTCTGCGAATAACCGTCACGCATACACTGTTTCCAGCTTGTTTGTATAATCGTGAATCTGTCATTTCTGGCAACACAAAGTCCTTCGGGAATCCCTGAGCATAGAAGCATTCCGCAGGAGTCATTTTCCTAATTCCGTGCTTAGTGCGAACTATGCAGACATTATGTCCGCCCTCACCTTGATTTGCTGTCAATGTTGGTATAACACCAGACTTGTTCTTCCTAACATACTGTCGCCTCCACTGGTAAACAGCAAGCGGATCATCCATGGCCTCATCGAGTTTCTCATAAAGATTGTTTTTGTATTTTCCAGGCGTATAATAATATTTTTCATCAACCTGAGCATCAAAATCTATAATATCAGCAACAGTTGATGTTAATGCTATCGGATCAGGAAAAACAAAACGCTGAAAATCTGATTCTTCTCTAAATCCCACAATATATATACGTTCCCTGTTCTGAGGAATATTTCCATATTCCATCGCATTCAGCACTTGGTATCTGTAGTGATACCCCTCAGATTTCAGTGTATCTACTATTACGCGGAATGTGTTTCCCCCATCGTGGCCAACAAGGTTCTTGACATTCTCAAAGAAAACAGCACGCGGCTTCTTTTCGTGAATAATTCGAATCATTTCAAAGAAAAGCGTTCCTCGTCCCTTTTCGTCATCAAAGCCCTTTCTATAGCCAGCTACCGAAAATGCCTGGCATGGAAAACCACCCATTACTACGTCACAGCTAGGAACTTCCTCAGCCAATACGTTATGGATATCTCTACAGTCAACTTTAATATCAAAGTTTGCTTCAAAAGTTTTTACTGGATACGGATCAAATTCATTAGCATATATTGTTTTGAATTTACCTGTTTGCTCAAAGCCTAAGTCAATTCCTCCAACTCCAGCAAAAAAAGAGACACAGCTAAAAGTGCTCATATGATGATCTCCTTTCAGTTTCACACAATATAATATAACACCAATTGCGGCGCGCCGCAATTAATGCAGGAAAATATTGATTAGCCTGAAACAGTGTTGAAAAACAGGCTTTTTAGGTTGCTTATTGCACAGCTTTATCGCATGTCATCAATCTGCATTTTATTTCCAAATCCATTTGCTTTTGCATACGTACTTGCAGCTTTCCTACGCTCTTCACTGTAAGGCGCCATTAGTCTAATAGACACTCTCGACTTCTGGATCTCATATGTCACGCTGCCATACTCTGTATCATTTACTGTCAGCGTGCAAAGATCTGGATGACTGTCTGCAAACTTAGCTAGTCTCCGTTTGAGATCAGTATTAAATGTGTAGATCGTTGCAGTATCTTCTGCTTCATTGAAGAGTAGAATCGTTTCACGCTCTTCCTTCGGAACATTTCTTTTCTTCATCTGGAACCCCCTTCTTTTTTCAAGTCAAAAGCCGCCTTTTGGAACGTTCCAATAAGCGGCTTGATAGATATATCCTCTTATCATTTTCAAATGTAAAAAAACGGCTCCAGACCATAAAAATGATGCCATTCTAGCCCTTTTTCGGGCAGTTTTTTGAAAGCACCACCCTTAATATTTCACCATCACAAGAATCCGATTCGGCGGAACATACTCTGCATCCGTTTCCTCTGGCATCAACCATTTTTTCCATACATGCTCCATTATCCAACCATCCTCATACCGCATATCTACAACAGTACTCTTTTCTTCAGAAATCTCGACTCGCCAGATCATCACACTGGGATATGGTCTCTCGTATTCCCCGTTACACATCAGCAAATAACTGCCACATTCCATTTCAATGACTTGGCTCTTCAGGACACTTGTTGAAAGCAAAGACCCGATAGTCTCGAAATCATTAGCGTCGAGGTTTACAAGGATAATATCCTGCATTCTGGTTGTACCCGGTTCCAAGGCGACATGCCACATATCATTACCCATTTAAAAACGCTCCTTTCTTCATTACCATAAGAAGCGCATTAGAAAAGTCCCATCGATGCGACAGGACTCTGATTCATATTTCTTCCCCATCGCTCAGGCTTTAGCACCTTACCACAAAGGCAGGTTGCTGCACGATCACCGGGCCTGTCCCTAGCGTGCTCTTTATGGTCTTATTAATTTGTTAATTACCTTATATCATGCATAATTATGTAATGCAAGCACTGAGCCTCGTTTTCACTATGATCATTCAATCAGTTTGATCATCAGCTCATCGACAGCATCCGTATATCTTTCTTCCCTAATCAGCTGATTCCGCAGTTCATTGAGTGCCAGTATCAGGATCCTGATCTCATCATCGTCAAACTTGAATCTTTTTTTCATAACAGCCTCGCTTTCATTACTCCGGGGCATCAATACGAGGCCCCGGATCATTTCGTTGCAGATAAGCCTTTCATCAACGCCTCATCAGCAATACGTCTCTGTT
>CADBQK010000189.1 GCA_902796775.1 uncultured Lachnospiraceae bacterium | reverse complement strand
CGGTCAGTGTATCGGTGTGAAGATGGCGCGCCTTGGAATGAAAGAAATTGGTGTGGATCCTGATGTGAATCCGAAAAGCATCTATGTGTTTGTTGAATGTGACAGATGCCCGGCGGATGCAATAGGCATCGTAACGGGAACAAGAGTCGGAAAACGCAGCTTCCGTGCCATGGATTTCGGAAAGATCGCTGCAACGTTTATTAATCTGGATACGAATGAAGCTGTCAGAATTCAGCGTCATACCAGAAGACATCCGGCAGATGGGGAAGACATTATCTCATTTTATGAAAACCTTCCTGATGATGAGATGTTTAAGGTACAAAGAGTCAAAGTGGACCTAAAGGCCTGTGATCTTCCGGGAAAACCGGTCGAAGACGTGATTTGCGAATGCTGCGGAGAAGACGTAACAGACAGCAGACATGTTGTGAAAGACGGAAAAATATTCTGCAAAGCCTGTGCCGGTCAAAGCTATTATCAGATCATTGAATAATCGATTATTAAAGAAAACCAGTATGAGGTTCGCATACTGGTTTTTCATATTATATTATATATTAAAATTACAAATTGATAGCTTATATTGCATTAGCATCATTCTGAACAAAATAGGAGAGGATTAGATAAAGCCGCTCGTCTGCGTTATCCAGGTCCACATCAATCATCTCTTTTAATCGGTTTACACGATAGACCAAAGAGTTTCTATGAATACAGAGGACTTTTGAAGCAAGAGTCTGATCCCGTTCGCACATCAGATAAACCCTCAACGTATTGTAATAGTCCGTTCCGTTCTCAAGATCATGTCTTCTCAGCTCTTCAAGCACCGGAGAAGTCATATCAATCTCAAGTGCTTCATGAAAACGTGTGCGCATATAATCTAAAGCATGGTCTTCACAGAAACTGATGGAGCCTTTCCTGGTATCACCATATTCCAAAGCAGATTGCGCCTGCAGGTAGTATTGCGGAAGAGATAATATATCCGTAAATGTATAACTGAATCCGCAGCGGGCATTTTGCATCTCAAGCAATCTGGAAAGATCTGGAAGAAATGTTTTTTGGGAACATAAAGACCAGTTGATTACAATCACAAACTGATGATTGAAAAAAAATCCGGAAATGCCATTGTAGTTGTTTTCCAGAATGCGGCTGACCAGCGTGACTCCGATATCATCCTCTGAACAGGAACGTAATACGGCTAACTGCATTTCAGGAAATTGCCCCCAGCCAATTCCTTCCAGTCTCATATTGGCTGAATTCCGGTCGTTTTCATTTCCTTCCAGAATATCAGAAAAGAGATTGGAATAAATCGGCAAATCTGTATGGATCTTAAACCATAAATCCAATAAAGAACAAAAGGCTTCCGATAACTGCATCCGTGAATTCAATTGTTTGGCTTTTCCTCCATTGAGAGAAACAAACCAGCCAATCAAACGCTCATCTTTTGAGTAAAAATTCCGTATGATATCTCTCGTTTTTATTGAATTAATCACATAAGGTTCTTTTCTGTTAACACTATCGCGAAGCTGTTCATTAATGATCCTCAGCTCATCTGTGCTTAAATAGCCATTGACCAGCTCATGTTCTTCGGATCTTTGATAATGTGCATCTCCAAGCACTTTATGCGAAAGATCAGTTAGAGCAACTCCGGTTTTAAGAATGGGAGCCGTGAGTTCAAGGATTTCACTGATATCGCTTTCCCGGCTAATCGCCTGAAGAACATTCGTTTCCCAATTATTATAAAATTCAATCATCTGCTGTATTTCATTAAAAATATGATAGATATCATCAGCTACAATTGTAATTAAATCTGTATTATTTACACAAATAATACGATTTGATTTTGAATCAAAATCATTGTCAGCATATCCGATATAGAGATAATCCTGATTCATCTCATTGTCATCTGCAATATATCGTACACCGGTGATCGTCATTTCACCTTTGTTAATATTGGCTTTTGGTGAATATTTTGAGAGCCAGTCGTTTACGATCCACATACTGAGTTTCATAAAAATACTCCTTTAATAAACTGTTTGTACAAAGTATACAAGCTGATGCCGAAATAGTAAAACAGTTTTTAACATTAAATACATAGGAATGGATAGAAGGCTTCATTATAATGACAGCGTAGATAAATAGTTTTTTTAAATGGAGGTATCAGAATGAATCAAAGCAAACCTGTTGGTTTCGGTGCTCGCGGAACTCTGCTGGTCATCTATCAGTTCATCGGATTCGGAATGTACTGTGTGATCAATCAGATTGGTCAGAACCTGTATCCGACATTAAATGCCGGCTATGGCTGGAATGGAACGTTAATTTCAACTGTATATACTATTGCGTCTGTTGTTGCAATCGTACTTCAGTTTGCATTTGGTAAATATGTAGCTAACTCCGGACATTTAAAGGGAACATCTATCACCTTGCTTTCCCTTGCAGCCGTTTTCACGATCGGAATGGCAACGATCCATACCAGCGAAGCATTATGGCTGATCATCTGGGGACTTGCAGTATTCACATCTGTAGTAGGAGCTACTTTTGTCTGCTCAACTATCGTGGGTCAGTGGTTCCCGAGAAGGAAAGGTGTGGTCATGGGAATTGCAACTTTAGCTTTCCCAATCATTAACGGAATAGTTCTGAATGTGTTCGGCTCCATGCTTGGATCAACAGGCGGTAATCAGCTTCTTTGCTGGCTCCCCTGGATCATTATGGACGTCGTTGGTATTCTCATTTGCGCAATTTTCCTGAAAGAATATCCGGAGCAGTGCGGAGCTTATCCGGACAATGACAAGAACATCACTCCGGAAATGTCAAAGAAAATGCTGGAAGAGCAGATTGAAGCTAAGAAAAACTCTGTCTGGAATCTGAAGAACATTGCAAGAACACCTGGCTTCTGGTTGGTCACTATCCCTCAGGGCATCCTTCTTCTTGGTGCAGTTGGTGCCATGACTCAGGTAATGTCCTTATTAGACCAGTTTGACGGATTCATCGTCGGCGGAGTTGCGCCGACCGCAAAAGGAACTGCAGTCCTTCTTATTTTCGCAGCAATTGGTGCAATCGGAAGCTGGCTGATCGGTCTTCTTGATCAGAAACTTGGTACAAAAAAAGCGCTTCTTATTTCCTGTATCTTAATGGTAATAAGCAGCATTCTCTGTGCATTCGGACAAGTTGTTGCATTTATCATCGGCTTTGGAATCCTTCAGCTGTTCCTTGGTTCTTCTTCCAACTTTACAGTATCCTCTGCAGTACAGTATTGGAGAAGAGAGGACTTCCCGTCCGCGTTCAGTTTCATTAACCCATTAGCAAACCTGATCTGTGCATTTGGACCGTTCCTGATTGCAGGACTTCGTGCAGCAACCGGAAGCTTTACTCTGGTTTGGATCATACTCGCAGTTCTTGGTTTGATCGGCGTAATCTTCATGATCATCTTTAAGCCGAGAATGATTCTGGACAAAGACCGTCAGTACAGAATCGAAGCAGGTCTGCCTGAAGAAGGATATTCGAAATCCAACGCAGAACTTACAGGAGAAAAATAAAAGAAATCTTTTGATGCACTTACAGCGGGACTACGTGATTTTCGTTGTTGCATAATAAACCTCGAAGCGGGACAGGCAGGAGACTGTCTGTCCCATTTACACTCTTAAAAATGATAAATATCATGCCGGGTTTTTCATAATAAAGGTTATCAGGCAGTAATAATAGGAGAAAAAAGATGAACGATCTGAATGAGAAGAATATTGAACAAAGTAAAGAAATACCGCAGGAACTTCCGCCAATCGCAGTCAGAATGCAGAGGAATATGACGGCGCTGTCTCTTCATGAGCCTGATCGTGTTCCGTTCATGCCTTCTATGAACAATTTCTATGCGATGCATTATGGAGTTTCAATACAGGAATCTATGACAGATGCAAGATCACTGATCGTACCGCTTAAGAAATTTTGTGAGGATTATGATCCGGACTGGGTATGGAATCCTGTTCCGTTCCCAATTAAACCGATGGAAACGATTGGGCATAAACAGGCAAGATGGCCGGGCGCTTATTGGAATCTTCCGGAAAACACGCCGTATCAATATGTGGACCATTCCTATCTCAGCGAAGATGACTGGGAAGAGTATTTTTCTGATCCGACCCTGTTTATAACGCACAAGGTTTTGCCAAATAAATACGAAAACCTGAAAGG
>CADBQK010000188.1 GCA_902796775.1 uncultured Lachnospiraceae bacterium | reverse complement strand
CGGAGATTCGTACCCAATTGCTGAACTTGGTGGAAGCCACTCCGGCCGCCATGAGGATCGCCAATGTTCAGGAGCAGGAAGTGGCCATGCTCCAGTTCGCTAAAGCAATGATGGAGGGTGATCCCACGACCATCGCCCAGTCAGTGAAAGACCTGCTGGCATTGAAGGATCACACCATCGCAGCCCAAGCCGCTTCCATCACGAAGCTGTCCGGTGAGAAGGCGGCGTTGGAGACGAAGGCGGCCAGCCTGACGGAGGAAAACGGCTCTTTGAGTGCGCGTAACGAATCCCTGGTGACCTGCAATCGGATGCTGGCTGAAGAGGCGGTGACATGGGAGCCGCGGCGGGTGGCCAACGCGGTCATGCGGAAGATTGGCAAGGCCATCTTCAACGGGAAGTACGGCATGGCATGGAACGAGTTTTACCGGGAGCTCATGTACCAGACCGGTATCAGCGTGGGCAACCGTGGGGCAGCCAAGAATGAAAGTGGTCTCGACGCCGTTCGGGATAACGAGTGGCCCCAGGACATGCGGACGGTGGCGGCCATGGGTGTGCGGTACTGCATCGACGTGGTCGATGTGACAAATGAACAGGTGGTGGAGGCCTACCAGCTGGACCGAGTGGAGACCGAGAATGGCATAAAGTACAACACGGGCATAATGAGGACCACCCGTCTGGCAACGGCTTGACAAATCTCAATGGAGGATAGCGGCAATGAGGAAGAATGTGGTTTATTCCGATCCGGATTTTGATAGTTACGTGGATAAGGTTCTGGCTATTGTAAATAATGCCAGAGCCGGTGCAAGCGCGCGCTACAAGGCGATGGAGAGTGATGCATATGCCTATCGAAGGGCTCATCCAGGAATGAGCATGGAGAAGGCAGAAGCTGTGTGCCTCAAGCCGGACTGGGGCTTCATCGATGAGATGATCTCCAAGCATCAGTTGAAACCCGTGCCGGATCATTCGACAGTCAGCCTTTTCTACGCATTGATGGAGATCGAATCGATCTTTTTCTCAGCATCCACCCTGGAACTGGACGTGGATGATCCAGAGATGCCGATCAGGATGATGATGTGTGTGGAATACTTTTCTGACGCGGAATTGGAAAAGGAAGCGGAGTATATTTACAACCGTCGCCGTGTGAATTATGAAAGCCGGATTTGTGACATTCTCAGAATGCATGATGATGGTGCGCAAAGGGAGATTGAAGAAAATGCAAGTGCTTGGATTGAGGAAATTGAAGCCAGGCAAAAAAGTCTGGTTGGAAGATAATGGCTTCGCCTTTAAGGAACTGCACATCAGCCGGGCAACAATTCTGGTCGTCACCAAGCGACATATCTATTTCTTCCCGTTCAAGCGGCTGCCGGTCGCTGTCTATAACATGGATCTGACCTGGCGCTGCTGGGGCGAAAAACCAGATTTGGATTCTCTGTGCGAAATGGAATGGGATGCGGCGTAATCGGAAATAGACACCTGGGACACCACCTCTGATCGAGGCGCGTGTCCTTTTTTCATGCCTGTTGTTCTGCCAGAAAAAATCCCGCAAACGTCGCCAAAACATAAGAACTATATTGGCTTTCGGGCGTTGACTGTGCCTGCATTTAGAGCGTAAATGACACTGCCGCAGGCAAAGTAAGAAACTTAAAGGCGCAAGCGGGGATTGCAATTTGACATAGGAGGAAAGAGTATGGGAACGATTCGTGTAACAAGCAGGCCGGGTTACTACGCAGCATTGGAGACTCAAAAGAGAGAAGATGTTTCACCAGAATCTGATCTTCTTTCCAAGGAAACGCTTTCTGTAACCTTTGCGGTAGGCGGTTTGAGAGAGGGCGCTATGAGGCTACAGCAACGACGGATAAAAAACACAATGGCTGCTGTACTTCATGAAAAGCCGGTTTATGTGCGTCAGTATAATTATTCTGATGATTTAGGCTATTATCAATGGCCAAGATTCACTTTGCATAAAAACAAAGTTATTACAGAGCAGCTACCAATAGCTGAGATGGAAAACCTGCTCTCCATTATCAGGGCATTTCATGAAGCAGGTTGGTACCCGGAAGATGAAATTAAGATAACCTATTTTCCAATACGTGGAGATCTTAACTCGCTTTATAACCTTGTCATCATCATTGAATCTCGTATGCCGCTTATCGTTCGTGCGCTTGACCTTCAGGAAGATCCTCAGATCATCGTAAATTATGGGATTGCAATGAGTTTTTCATTCAGAACGTTTTCATATACTGCCATTGAAGCCGCGGCTTATCTGATAGTGCAGGCGGATAAGATGGCGCTGACTACATCAAAAGCTCGTATGAAAAGCTGCGACATGAGCAACCCCAAATACCAGATGCGCTCATGGTTATTGCGGTTGGGATTTATTGGCGATCAATTTGAACGTCCAAGAAAAACTTTGCTGGAAAGGCTTGATGGCGATACAGCATTTTACAGCGAAGAACAGAAGCAAATTGCTATAGCAAAACGAAAAGCGAAGAAAATGAATACGTATTTATCTACATAAGGAGGCAGAAGTCATGGCTAAAAGAAACAGGATCAGCATTACGGAACGTCAAATAGAATCATTCCATTATGAACCGACGACTCCCACCGCTCTATTACCTGGGATGAAAAGGACAGCTGCATATTGTAGGGTCAGCACCTTATACGAAGAACAGGAACTGTCATTTGACTCTCAGTGTGAGTTTTACCGGAATTATATCAAGAAAGCGCCTGATATGACATTGGTTGGCATCTATGGGGATCAGGGCTTTTCAGGCCTTCAATCAAAGCAAAGAAAAGAGTTCCAGCGTTTGATGGCGGATTGCGAAGCAGGGAAAATTGATTTGATCCTGGTGAAATCAGTCAGTCGATTTTCACGCAACACCGTAGAATGCATGGAGTGCCTGCAAAGGTTAAAGGCGCTAGGGGTTGGAGTATACTTCGAGAAAGAAGGGATGAGCAGTCTTGACCCGCAAACAGAAATGATCCTTGCAATTTATGCCTCTATTGCGCAGAATGAATCCTGTGCGTTAAGCGCCAATGTTCGCTGGGCCAAGAGGCGAAAGGCGGAAATGGGTGATCCCGACAACATGGCTTGTTATGGATACCGAATGATCAAGTGCCCTGATGGCGAAGTAAAACACAAATGGATCGTTCACGAAGAAGAGGCAAAGCGCATTCGCCTCATATTTCAAATGGCATATCAGGGATATGCGGCCAGGGAAATCCTGCATGCTGTTAATCAATATGAGGAGGAGCACGGAAAGCCTGCAAATTGGACGATAGCCCGTGTATATTGCGCCTTAGACAGAGAGACATACAAAGGGGATCTCCTGACGAACAAGATTGTCGTTTTGGATTGTGTTAAAAAGAAATGCGTAAAGAATGATGGCTTTGTTGACCAGTTTTACCTTGAACAGCATCACGACCCTATTGTGGAACCCGATGTCTTCGATTCAGTTCAGCAATACAGAAAACAAGGCCTGCTGAACGGACGAAACAGTGCGATGAGAAACAGGTGGTTTCAGGAACATCCCGAAATCCTTGCGCGACGTCAGAATCAAATAGGAGGCGAAGAAGAAAAATGATTACGAGCAGCAGTATCGTCCAACAGGTTTCTCCAGGATTGGCTCCTGACGTTCACATCATCGAACAAATCCAGAAAAAAGAAGGCGCCATCGTCAATGTGGCTGCCTACTGCCGCGTCAGTACAAAGCTGGAAATTCAGAAGCAGAGCTTAGAAGATCAGATCAGTGTGTTTTCCAAAACGATCTCAGAACACCGGGGCTGGGTTCTGGCAGGCATTTACGCCGACAGGGGGATCAGTGGAACCTCCGTAAGGCATCGGGAAGAATTCTTGCGAATGATCGATGACGCGAAGGCGGGCAAAATCCAGTATATCCTCGTAAAGTCCATATCCCGTTTTTCTAGGAACACTGTGGATGCGCTGAAATATGTCCGTGAGCTGAAGCAATATGGCGTTTCCGTTTTCTTCGATGAAGAAAAACTGGATACTGGAACGGTTGCTTCCGAGTTTGTTCTCTCCATACTGGCTGCCAGCGCTCAGGAGCAGATTATCTCACTCTCTAACAATATGAAGGTTGGGGCGCGTATGCGATATGCTTCAGGCCAAGGCCAATGGACGCATCTTTATGGCTACCGCAAAGCAGAGAGCGGAGATTGGGTCATACATGAAAAAGAAGCCGAAACCGTCCGTTTTGTATTTCATCAATATACCGCTGGAAGATCGCTTCCTGAGATATGCCGAGACCTG
>CADBQK010000187.1 GCA_902796775.1 uncultured Lachnospiraceae bacterium | reverse complement strand
TCTCCGGATAAAAGTCCTGCCACGTGGCGCGCATAGACCTTCTGCCTGCCGTGCTTGAACAGGGTATAAACTGCATCCGAAACCATCATGTCCAGGTAAGAGAGTGTGCCGCCTTCTATCTCGTAAGAAACGGTATGTGCAGTCCCCCGTCTCCCCACAGGAATATGATCGCCCTTCATCTGACCCTTTCGGATCAGCTGCGAAATCTTCGTGCGGTTGGCAAAAAGAACGTCTATCTGCCCGATCTCGCTTAAGAAGGATGTCTCGATCTCTTTATCCGAAGCATACGTAGGCGGCTCATAATTGTTAAAATAGTCAACAATGAAATCCTGCGGATCTTCCGGAAAGGTCCGCGCTCTCCCCTCGTGGTCCAGATCGACGTAATCGTCCAGTGCAAAAAGTGGGGTGTCCAGCCCCAGATAAGCATTGCAATACAGCTTGATCTGGTTAAGCCGATCAAGCGCGATTGCCTTGCGCAGCCGTTTCTGCTCTTCATTCAGACCGCTCATATCCACTGTATAATCGATCAGTCTCCGGCAGATATTTTCATCATTTTCCAGGCAAAAGAGGATGCAGTCCCCTTTCATCTGCGCATATTTATTATGGTAACGAGCAGCCCTTCCAGCCTCCTGATAATAGTTTTCCAGGCTCATCGGCATACCGGCATGGATGACGCACCGGATATTGCCCTTATCTACGCCCATGCCAAGCGCATTGGTGGAGATCATGATCTTTTTCCTGTTTTCCAAAAAGTCCTGCCAGTTCTTCTGCTTTGTTCCGGCGCCGCTCAGCTTCTCATCAGAATCAAGGTCCGCATAGTAGAGGGTGACCTCATCTTTCAGATCTTCGCTTTTGCAAAAGCTCTCATAATAGTTTCTGACCTGATCCGTGGTTAGGCAGTAGATCAGAATACAGTATGTCTTCCCTGCCTCCTGATACAGTTTTAAGAGCCTCCGGCATTCATTGCGAATCATACCGGCACGATAACCCTCCAGCTTTTTGTCATCGAGATCCTTTTTTACTGTCAGCACGGAAAAGGTCAGATTCTCACGTTTCCTGATGCCGGCATCCACCGATGACTGATGGATCACCGGATCTTGCATGGAAAGGTACCTTATGATGTCCTGTTTTACCACTGCAGTCGCTGTAGCCGTGAATCCGGCCATAACAGGCCGCTGATCGATCCGCTTCAGAAAACGGGGGATCTCCAGATAACGTCTCCTGAATTCATATCCCCACAAGGAAATACAATGGGCTTCATCGACCGCGATCATACTGATATTTGCCCGCTCGGCAAAGCGGATAAACTGCCCGGTCCGAAGCCGCTCAGGTGTCAGGTAGATAATCTTATACCCAAGCTGATTCTCAGCTTCTTCAGGCTCATGCTGCGCCAGGATCGTTTCCAGAAAGATTTTCTCATCCCTCACGATCTTCCGGGAGGAATAGTTCCGTTCCAGTTCTTCCACCGAGGAAACCTCGTCGATATCACGGATATTTCCGCTCTCCTTCTCCTTGCCGTTTTTATAGTATTGATGAGAGCCCTCTCTGTCCACAAGAAAAGAGCCTGTTATGCAGGCGACCGGCAGGTGATTGCTGTACAGACTCATAACCTGGTCCTGAATCAGCGAGATCAAGGGAGAGATCACAAGCGTCACCCCCGGGAGAAGCATAGCCGGCACAAGGTAACAGGCGGATTTTCCGCCGCCGGTCTGGAGGATGTTCAGAGTATCCTTGCCGGAGAGGATGGTCCTGATGATCGTGAGCTGCGTATTGTTCAGATAAACGCCACCCTCTTTGAGTTTTGGATAGATACGGTGGAATACGGTATTCAGTTCTTCGTCGGTATATGATTTATTCATTCTATCAGCATAAATCCGTCAGTAGCTGCTTCACTTCTTCTGCTTAGCCCACCAGCAGTTTCCCTGTCTTTTTGATATATTTCGCAGGAATCGGTGCATCCAATCTCCAGGTAATGTTCATTGGCTTTTCCCCTTCATGTTTCACATAATTCGCCGTTCCGAGGAATGTA
>CADBQK010000186.1 GCA_902796775.1 uncultured Lachnospiraceae bacterium | reverse complement strand
GGGAACTCCAGAGACAGCCGGTCGAAGCGTCTGCCTTCCGGCCCATATCCGGAGAGGTTCGTCGGGACAGGGGCAATGAGCAGGATGTGTTCCGGCCCTTCGAGCAGAGGCATGGTCAGCAGTTTGTCCTGGCTGTAACAGGTATATGACAGCAGATGGGAGAGAAAATGATCCATTCTTGCCGCCACCCCTGACATGCCGGAGCGTACAGTCATCAGGAGATCATTAGTTCCAAGCATGACCACGAGGAGACGGACAGGGGCATAAGGCTCCATCTGCCTGCATATGTAATCCATCTCCCACGTATCATCCGGGATCTCCCGCCCGTTTTCCCCCATGTTGATCAGCTCAAACCGGCCTGCAAAAGCTTCATCCCTGCCAAGTCTTCCGCACCAGCGTACATCCGACGGATATCGTCCTCCCTGGAAGCCGTGCGCGCCGAATGTATTGGAATCTCCAAAACAAACAATAGAGTTCTCAAGAGGATTGTCCATTTTTGTTTCTCCTTTTTCTTCTTTTTTTGAAAACAGCGGTTAACGTCTCATAGTATTAAGTGAAGCGGACAGCTCTGGATTTCCGGACTTCACAAAATGTTCACAAAAAGAATGTTTTTCGTTCACAAAGGACTGGTATAGTGAACATCGAAGAACAGACAAGTTCTTCAATTACAGATTTCTTTTTCATATTACAAGGCCAGCTGGTATCCCCAATCAGCTGGCTCCTCCCCTTTTATGGGGCTTTTTTTGTTTGAAGTCATCGTATATCATTGTTTGTTTGTCATGCGATAACCTTATTTCTCCTTCTCTGTAAAATTGAGATGCAGCTGTCATCCGTCGTGATAAGGAAATGCATACGCAATACAGTATTCGTGATATAATAATAACACAAATCTTAAAGATCTTTCTGTACGTCTTCTGCATTTCAGCCGAAAATCCGTTTTTCATATATGCAATGATCCCTGATAATTACTCTGCTCCTCTGTATTGCTTTTCTTCAGGAGGTAAGACAATGAAACTGGATTTCCTGAATACAGTTCCCTATGTGTGCCGGTGCTGGAATACAGTGTGTACGCGGACGCCGGGACAGATCCGGGCCATTATGTCGTGCTTCTGGAAAGCGGCCGGGAGATCACGCCGGGGGAATGAAAGGATCGGTCATGCAGAAAAAGAAAGGCACTGCACAAAAGCTGGGATGCTTGAGTGCGGTGCCTTCACTTATAGAACAGGAGAGTACCTGTCTGACGGTTTGATCATATGTTAATGCTAATATAACACGCTTATGAAAAACTCTTCTGTCCTTTATTCTTCCTCACCTGTTTTTTCCGCTTTTTCTTCTTTTTCTTCTTTTTTTGCTCTTCTGTGCTTAAGCAGTTTCCGGACAAGGGCAGTGATCCCGAAGATGATGACGAAGAGGATTACGAAGTAGGGAAGATTGGAAACGATCATGATCAGGAAATTGATGATGCCCTCTGCAGCTCCTTTCAGTCCCTTCATGAAACCGTCCCCCATCTTCTGCCAGATCGTACGCGGTGCCGGCGGGGTGATTTCCTTCACTTCGGAAATGCTCAGGCTGATCGTATCGTAATCTACCAGGTTATCATAGGTCTTGAGCTGGGATTCATAAGATTCCAGCTCGTAGCGGATATCTGTCAGCTGCGAACGGATAGCAAGCAGATCTTCCATGGATTCCGCCTTCTCCATCAGCTTCAGGAGCTGGCTCTGTTCTTCGCGAAGCGCTTTGACATGGCTCTGCATATCGACATAAGTGAGTGTGATATCCTCTGTGTTTTCAGAACTGCTTGTCACGTTGCTTTCTCCGCGGACCTGGGCAAGGAATGCATCTGTTTTGGCGGAGGGGATACGGAGAGTGAAGTTTGCGCGGCGGGACATATCATAATCGTCATAGCTGCTGCCGGAAAAGCTGGAGCTCTCAATATAACCGCCGGCTTCCTCCACCTGTTTTTTCAGACTTTCTATAAGCTGGTCAAATTCTTTGGTTTCCGCCGACATGCTGATATTGCGGATCAGCTTGCGGGTGGTCTTATCCTGCTCGGAATCTGACGGCTGGGAAGCCTCATCCTGGGCGGAAGATGCAGGGTCCGGGTTTATGTCTGCGTTCTGGCTCAGGGTTCCAAGAGAACTGCCTGTATCATTTGGAACTGCCGCATTTCCGCCTTCATAAACTTCTTCAGCATCTGCCAGGGGCATTTCCTCATCGATCACTGCATAATCTGCATCCGCTTCCGCTGCTTCCTCTCTGGCCGCAGAACCTGCAGCAGCCTTTCGGCTGTAAGAGGAGGACCCGGCAGATCCGTTTGCAGTTGAAGTGTCGTTAAAAGAGAAGTGTTCATAGGAAGAGCTCATCTGGGAGATGCCTCCCAGGGTACTAAAAGCTCCCATGCCCAGTACAAAGATCGCAAAGACTGCAGCAGCTGTGCGAAGGCTTGTTCCAAAGAAAGCCTTCTTCCAGAAATTCTTCCGGGGCTGCCCCTTTTTCTCATTTTTTTTCATCTTTCTGGTCCTTTCTGTAGTCTGTTCTGGGTTATTACTTACCAGATGGATACGGTTTTCTCCTGTTTGTTCTCTATTTTGAGCAGCATCCTCTTCCTGACCGGCATCCTCTGCCTGGCCGGAAGCCTTTGCCTGGCCGGAAGCCTCTGCCTGGCCGGAAGCCTCTGCCTGGCCGGAAGCCGCTGCATCCAGCCGCCGGTTGATTTCGTCCCAGATTTCAGGTACATCTTTTTCCATCATCGCCTTATATGTTTCTTCTGCCTCCAGTTCACTGCGCAGGTATTCCTGCAAGTTTGTATCTTTTCCCTGGTTTTCTGCCTGTGTCGCGGAATGCATTTCCACAGTATCTTTATCTCTGGTCATACCGCTGCCCTCCTCAAGCGTTTCATGCTATCCTGGTATCTCCATGTGACAGTTCCCATAGGGATCTGCAGTACCTGCGCGATCTCCCGGAATGTCATCCCCCCAAGAACTTTCATGGTCACGATCGACCTGGCCTGTTCGGGCAGGCTGTCTACTGCTTCCCGAAAGCTCATCTGCGAGAGGACTTCGTCCTCTGCCGAGCACATTTCAATGTTTTCATTGTGCAGCAGGATTTCCTGCTGTTCCTGCTCTATGTCGAGGCTGCCAAAGGTGTTCATTTTCCCTGTTTTGCGCAGGTGGTCAATCGCCAGATTTCTGGCCATGGTTCCCAGATAAGCCTTGTGCCCTCCGCCCGGGCGCCAGGAGCCGGCACTTGTAAACAGCTTCACAAAAAGATCTGCAGAAAGATCTTCCGCATCTTCCCGGCTTCGCAGTATGCCCATGATCATGGAGAAAACATAGCCGAGATATTCTTCGTAGATTTCTTTCAGTGCATCTCTGTCTCCCGCCCCCATGCGCTGCATGCAGCGGTCAAAATCCTGATTTGTCATAGTCTTTTCCTCTTATAGCCGAATTCGGATGAACTGCTCTTATTATAACAGCTTCTATCATATAATACGGATGAAATGCTATTTTTTGTGGGATTTAGAAAAAAACAAAAATCATAAAATCGTATATTCAATAACCATCAAAAAAGGGGTGAGGAGTTCCGCGAAAAAATAGTTTTTGACGAAGGGGGAATATTATGATATAGATAAATTATAAGGTATTTTCAGCAAACAATACAAACCAGTCCGGGCTGGCAGAGTTTTGAGGCAGCTGAAGAGGGGCAGCAGGTTGATTTTTGCAGAAACCGGGCAGAGTTGTTCCGGATGAAAAGGAGGGTATTATGACTGGAAATAGCAGTAGGACAGCTTGGGAAAGATCAGCGCGCCGCCTGATGATGGCGGGCCTGTTTCTGGTAACATGCTTCGGACTCGGTGTCTTTTGCACCACTACAGTACATGCGAAGACATACAAGATCAAATCCGCTTCCGACTGGAAGAAGATTTCGAAAAAGAAAAAAGGCGGAACCTTTAAGCTGATGAAAGATATTACTCTGAAAAAGAGCAAGTATCTGACAATCAACAGGAACAGGAAATATGTCATTGACCTGAATGGCCATAAAATCACCGATAATGGGAATGGTTCTACCCAGAGTCCTCTGACGATTAAGAAGGGGACTGTTGTCCTGAAGAATTCCAATAAGAAAAAAACCGGTATTCTGTATTCGAAGGAATGGGTATCCGTAGCGGTGAAAAATAAGGCAAAACTGTATATGAAGGGCGGCGCGATCGTCAATGATACCGTAGAATTCCGGACCGGGCTGGCAGCCGGTATCTGTCTGACAGAGAACGCGCAGTGCTATCTTTCCGGCAACAGTTTCATACAAAGCATCAATAACGGAGTCGTGCTGATGGGCAGGTCAAAGCTTTATCTGACCGGGCTGCCCTATATACGTGCAGGCGCTCTGAATTCCAGTATGGCTTTTACTCATTACGGCAGCGGGATCAATATCCAGGAAGCAGGATGCACGGTTTCCCTGAAGGGCGGTATGATCGGAACAATGGCAACCCCGGATAATGGCCTTTATACCATGTCAGGGAGTTATCCTGTGCTGGACAGGACAGGCAAGTGCCTGAAGCTGGATCCGGGATACAGGTATCTTGACTTCAACGGAAATAATGTTCCTGTTACGGGGAGCAAGGTAGACGCTCTTTATCAGTATATTACGGGGACAAACGGCGGCTCCGGACTGCAGGGTGAAAAGAAACTGACGACTTCGGTAAAGGATTCATACGGGTATTATACTGTTTTCATTATTAAAAAGAAGTGATCCTCATGATAGATCAGGAAGGGCGTTTCCGGGTTTAAAATCCCGGAGACGTCTTTTTTATGCGGAAAAAGTGAGAGAGAGATCAGCGGTGATGAGCCTGCAAAAATGACGGAAAATCTCAGCCAGCCTATTTACTTATTACCCAATATAATGTAAAATAGACGTTGATAGTGAATCATATTTGTTAAATGTGAACATCTGCTCAGGGATGAAGGCAGATGTTTCACGGCATTTCTCAAGAAAGGATGTATCATATGTCAACTGTTCTGTATGAAGTAAAGGATAATTACGCAATCATTACTATTAATCGTCCGAAGGCATTGAATGCGCTGAATTCCGAGGTCTTCAAAGATCTGAATGAAGTCCTTGACGGCATCGATGCTGACAAGATCAGAGCACT
>CADBQK010000185.1 GCA_902796775.1 uncultured Lachnospiraceae bacterium | reverse complement strand
TCCGGCTGGCGAGGTAAAAGGGGAGGTCTCCTCTATTGCGGAAGCCGTCGACCCCCAGAAAGGACTCTTTAAAGTCCAGGTACAGGTCACATCCAAAGAAGCGAAGACTTTCCTGTCGGGATCATCAGTCAGTTTATCGATGGTGACCAATTCGGTTAAGGGTCAGATTGTCATACCCTTTGATGCAGTCTATTATGACAACGACCAGGCTTATGTATATCTTGCCAGAGACGGACAGGCATGGCGCCAGGATATCACAGCCGGACCTTACAATAACGAGAAGATCGTAGTGCTGGATGGATTATCCGGAGGCGAAGAGGTCATCACAACCTGGGGTGCCGGTCTGAAGGATGGTGCTGCCATTGAGATCATTACGGAGGAAAACACACCGTAAAAAAGCAGCACAAAGTCCAGATACTGTCCTGAAACAACTCTTTCCGGTAATCTTGAAAGGATTTCCTTATGAATATAACAAAACTGGTGCTCAGGCGCCCGGTCTCCACTGCCCTCTTAGTACTGGGGATCTTTGTTTTCGGTATTTTTTCTATTCCGAACTTTGACATGGAGCTGATTCCGAATATCAATCTGCCCATGTATCTGATCTATACGGTATATCCCGGAGCCAGTCCCTCCAGTATTGATGAACTGGTCACGAGCAAGATCGAAGATTCAGCACAGACCCTGAGCGGCGTGGATAACGTGGTGTCCTATTCCTACAACAATTACAGTATGGTGGCACTGACCTATAATTACGGCCAGAATATGAATGATGCCTATACATCCCTTTCTGCAGCGCTGGATATGCTCAGTCTGCCCGACGATGCCAGGGATCCGACGATCATTGAGATGGATGTTACCCAGATGCCTACGGTACTCATATCTGCGACCAGCAACGGGTCCTCGGATATGATGGCGTATATCAACGAAACGGTTGTCCCGGCACTGGAAGGAGCCAGCAACGTAGCCCGGGTAGAAGTTTCCGGCGGCAGGACAAATTATGTGCGGGTCTGCCTGCGGGAGGATGCCCTGCGTCAGTACGGGCTTACGATCTCCTCCATCGCCCAGATGGTAGGTGCAGCGGACTACAATGTCCCTGCAGGAAGTCTCCAGGCCGGATCCCAGGAGATCAGTATCGGTACCAGTGCGGATTTCCTGTCCCTGCAGGATCTGGAGAATACGGTACTGACGACGCAGACCGGTGCACAGATCCGTCTGGCGGATGTCGCGGATATCGGTATGGGAGTGAAAGATCCCGATTCCGTCAGCCGCTATAATGGAGAAGAAAATGTGACCATTCAGGTCTCTAAAGTACAAAGTGCATCTACCGTAAGAGTGGCTTCGGATGTCCGCAAGGTGATCCAGCAGCTGGAAAAGCAGGATGCGGGGGTTACCTACGATATGATGTATGATTCCGGCGAGGAGATCACGGATGCTCTTAAGACAGTAGGGAAGACCCTGCTTCTTGGTGTTGCCATAGCGATGCTGGTATTGTTTATTTTCTTCGGCGATATCAAAGCATCTCTGATTGTCGGCAGTTCAATGCCGCTTTCTGTACTGGCGACACTCGTGCTGATGTTTATTATGGGCTTTGACCTGAATATCATTACCGTCGGTGCACTGGTCATTGCGATCGGTATGATCGTAGATAATTCCATTGTTGTAATCGAAAGCTGCTTCCGGATGACGCAGGAAGGGGACGACCTGAAAGAAGCGGCCATACGGGGAGCCCGTACGGTTATGATGAGTATAACCGCTTCTACGATCACGACCTGTGTCGTCTACCTGCCGATGACAATGATCAAAGGACTGGCAGGGCAGATGTTTGCACAGCTGGGCATTATCATTGTTCTTACTATGGTAGCTTCTCTGATCAGCGCCCTGTGCATCGTCCCTCTTCTGTATGTCACAACGAATCCTCATGAAAAGAAGACCAATACCGTAAACGGGATACTGAGTGCCGTGCGCAGTCTGTATGACCGCGTGGCACGCAGGCTTCTTCACCGCAAAAAAACCACTCTGTTTGTCAGTGTCCTTCTTCTGGTCGGATCCTTTTTCCTGGCCAGCCAGCTGAGCGTGGAAATGATCCCTACGGATTATAACGGGAGCATCACGATCACCGCAGATTTCAGGCCGGGTACCCAGCTGGAGGTGATGAGTGAACGGATGGCACAGCTGGAGAAGATGGTGCAGGATGATCCGCTTTTTGAAAACTACAGTCTGAGTATCAGCGGGAACCAGGCGACATTGACTGCATATGCGATTGAAAAGTGTCCTCGGGACAGTGAAATCGCAGTGGATGAATACACACAGACACTGGCGTCCATGACAGACGCGGATATTGCAGTTGCACCCTCCGGAGGAACCAGCAGTGCGATGTCCAGCAGCTTTTCGACGGACACCCAGGATGTGGTCATCCAGGGTGAAGATACACAGGCACTGGCCCAGGCCTGCATGCAGATCGAGGAGATGATGGAGAGTATTCCGGGCGTCATCCATGTAAAATCGGATGCGTCCACAAGGCAGACAGCCGGACACATCGTAGTGGATCCGCAGAAGGCGGCTGCAGTGGGACTGGCACCTGCCCAGGTAGCCATGGATCTGTACCAGACGATGAATGGCGTGACGGCTGCACATATGGAGCTGAACGGAAATGAATATGATATCATTCTGAATTATGCAGACGGCACCTATCAGGATATCAATCAGCTGATGGCTCGGACAATGCCGACTCCCTATGGCACTCAGGTCGTGCTGAGTGATATTGCGCAGGTAGAGTATGACCAGCAGCTGCAGATGATCCAGAAAAGCGGCGGCAAGATCCAGAATACGGTCTCTGCTACATCTGCTTCCGGCAGGAAGAATGAGGTGAGTAAAGCGATTAACCGGGAAATGGAAAAGATGGAGCTGCCGCAGGGCGTACAATTGTCTTCTTCCATGCTCATGGATATGCGTTCGGAGAATCTGACAGCCCTCCTTTATGCCATAATGGCGGGAATCTTCCTGGTATTTCTTGTGATGGCGATGCAGTTTGAATCACCCCGTTTCTCCCTGATGGTCATGACCTGTATTCCTTTCTCTGTGATCGGATCGTTCGGTCTATTGTATCTGACCGGGAGCAGTGTGAACATGGTTTCTATGATGGGCTTTCTCATGCTGATGGGTATCGCGGTCAACAACGGAATCCTTCTGGTGGATACGGTCAATCAGGAGAAGGAACATATGCCGCTGGAGGATGCATTGGTGGAGGCCGGCAAGATCCGTCTGCGCCCCATCCTGATGACGACGCTGACTACGATCCTGGCTATGGTGCCTCTGGGATGGTTTTCCGATAATAAGATGATGGCGAGCATGGCATTTGTTATCATTGGCGGCCTGATCGCCTCTACTCTTCTGTGCCTGCTTATGATGCCGTCCTACTATCTGATTATTGCCAAGAAAGAAAAAAAGGGGAGAGCTGACGGTGAAACAGAAACTGCCAGATGAAATGACTTGCATGAACGGACAGCTGGATGATATGCTGCGCGGACGGAAGTTTAAAAAGATGGTGCGGAGTTGTTTTGAGAGTATCCGCAGAGAATTTGACATCAAACAGGTAGAAGTAGAGATCCTGCTGTATCTGCACCGGTATCCGGACGCTTCTGCATCACGGATCTGCAGCGAACTGGAGTTGAATAAAGGTCATGTTTCAAGAGCTCTGCTTAACCTGTGTGAACATGGATTTATCGTTTCTTCGGTCAATCCATCGGACCGCCGGCGCACGAAATATGATTTTCTGGAGAAGGGGAAGCAATTTCTGGTGGAAGCGGAGGCTGTACGTACAAAGACCCTTCGCCTGATGATCGAGGGGATTAGTGAGGAAGAGCTGAAAATTACCCGGATCGTTGCCCAGAAGATGCTGCAGAATATGGAGAAGCTGTAAAAAAGATATTTCATTCAGCGCTATTTCGTGTATAATGAATAAGATACGTGTTTCCTGAATGGAGGCACTGATTTTGTCAAGAGGGGAGAGAAGAAGATGGAGAAAAAACCATACTATATAACAACAGCGATTGCCTATACTTCGGGAAAACCCCATATCGGCAATACTTATGAAATCGTTCTGGCGGATGCGATCGCCCGCTTTAAGCGTATGCAGGGATATGATGTACGTTTCCAGACGGGAACGGATGAGCATGGCCAGAAGATCGAGGTAAAGGCCAATGAGGCTGGCATCACTCCTAAGGAATTTGTGGATGGAGTGGCAGGCCAGATCAAAGAGATCTGGGATCTGATGAATACATCCTACGATCGTTTCATCCGTACGACCGATGCAGATCATGAAAAGCAGGTGCAGAAGATCTTCCGCAAGCTTCATGATCAGGGCGATATCTACAAAGATGTATACAAGGGAAAATACTGTACTCCCTGCGAGTCTTTCTGGACGGATTCCCAGCTGGTGGACGGGAAGTGCCCGGACTGCGGACGTGAGGTAGTCGATGCTGAAGAAGAAGCGTATTTCTTCAAACTCAGCAAGTATGCTGACAGGCTGATCGAGCACATTGAAACGCATCCCGAGTTTATCCAGCCTGTTTCCCGCAAGAACGAGATGATGAACAATTTCCTCAAGCCGGGTCTGCAGGATCTGTGTGTGTCCAGGACTTCCTTTAAATGGGGGATTCCTGTCGATTTCGATCCGAAGCATGTCATCTATGTCTGGATCGATGCCCTGAGCAACTATGCAACCGGTCTTGGATTTGATGTGGACGGCAATCACGGAGAGCTGTATAAGAAGTACTGGCCGGCGGATCTGCATCTGATCGGCAAGGATATCATCCGCTTCCATACGATCTACTGGCCGATCCTTTTGATGGCTCTGGATGTACCGCTTCCGAAGCAGGTATTCGGACATCCCTGGCTGCTGGTGGGCGAGGGCAAGATGAGCAAGTCCAAGGGGAATGTCATCTATGCAGACGACCTCGTGCGCTACTTTGGTGTGGATGCTGTGCGCTATTTCGTACTGCATGAGATGCCGTTTGATAATGATGGTTCTATTTCCTGGGAGCTGATGGTTGAACGGATGAACTCCGACCTGGCAAATATCCTGGGCAATCTGGTGAACCGTACCATTTCCATGACCAATAAGTACTTCGGCGGCGTGATTCCGGTTCCGGATGAGACGGCTCCCGTGGATGAAGAGCTCAAGGAAGTTGCCCTTGCACTGAAGGCGAAGCTGGACGGCAAGATGGAAGGTCTGCGGGTTGCAGATGCCATCAGTGAGATCTTCACACTGCTGCGCCGCTGCAATAAGTATATTGATGAGACAGAGCCCTGGAAGCTGGGCAAGGATGAGGCAGCCAAAGGCAGGCTTTCGACCGTGCTCTATAACCTGCTGGAGGGGATCCGTATCAGTGCAGTTGCTCTGGGCGCATTCCTGCCTGAAACCTCTGCAAAAATACTGGATATGATCGGTACAAAGGAGAGGGATTACCTTAAGCTGGATGAGTTTGGACGTCTGGAGAACGGCCTGCAGCTGGTTAAAAAGCCGGAGATCCTCTTTGCGAGGATGGATCTGAAAGAGCTGATCGAGAAGATCGAGGCCGATCCGGCGATGAATCCGGGCGGGGGTGCTTTGGCAAAGGCAGAAGAAGCTAATGCCGAGGATGCGCAGGATGCTGCTCCTGAAGGAGAGGCAGCCATTGACCTGGAGCCTAAAGAGGAGATTACGTATGATGATTTTGCAAAGCTCCAGTTCCAGGTAGGAGAGGTCATCGCCTGCGAAGCAGTGAAAAAGTCCAAAAAACTCCTCTGCTCCCAGGTGAAGATC
>CADBQK010000184.1 GCA_902796775.1 uncultured Lachnospiraceae bacterium | reverse complement strand
TTTATATAACCGCTCAATTACTGCTTCTTTATTTGAATAGATCCTGCTGACATCACTGTGAATGGTCTGATACTTTCTAATCGGTAAAAAGGCAGAGGCCACGCAGATTTTTTTGACAAACTGCATATGGGCATGAATCACGTCAGGCTTATTCTTCTCGAAATATCTCCGCAATTCCCTGATTATTTCAAGCGCGTTTGCTTCGTCCGGCAGATCAAGATAATCTACTGCAAGCCCGGTTTCCTCCGCATATTTTTCCCATAACCTGCCTTTATTTTTGAAAAAGGTAACTGCTCTTGCAGAAATATCTGCGTCATCTTTGAGCTTCTCCAAATATGAAACGATTACCTGTTCAGCTCCGCCTGTAGAAAGTTCCGGAATTACTTCAAGCACTTTTATTGGCATATTGTCAATCCCTTTTCTCAAACCTGCCATCTGTCTTGAATATATCTTCCCGGATTATCATAATTCAATACTTTTGCATAGTTTCCTGCAGCTGTTGCATTTTCAGGAATGTCTTTTGTTACGACGCTTCCTGCCCCGATTGTAGCATTGTTTCCAATTTTAACATCTTCCACAATGCATACATTGGGACCTATATATACATTATCCCCTATGACTGCCGCATGCTCATGATTGGAACCTATTGTCGTAAACTGACTTAAGTTACAGTTATTCCCTATCTTTGCTGTCGGATTAACAACGATAGGCCCTCCGTGACCAATATATAAACCGTATCCGACTTCTGTAATGTAATGAAGCTGGATGCTTTTCTTAACTTTTGAAAGCTTCCATAAGACCTTTCCTAATAAGCGCTTCAGGCCTTTCGTTTTTGACAGTCTGAAAGCGACGAGAAAGCGGATCGTGCTGTTTTCACAATATCCTTTTATAAAGGTTTTTATGTTATATTCACCATAACATCTGAAAACATCGCTTTTTATGTATTCATCCATTTCATTATCCTCCAACATATTTTAAAGATAACATTTTAACTTATCAGACCGTTTTGGATATAATGTAAACATGCGGTCACTGAAAGCGTTGTTTTATTCCCTCTGAATCATTGTTTTCCGTATTTGCTTTTCTTCACACTCTCTGTATTATATTTATATTCTAATTAAACATAATTCCAATTAATTCATATTTTCATTTTATTCTTCCGGTAACCGAATGCCAGAAAAAATGCAGGTATCATACATATCTTATACATTATTCTGTCTTTTCCTGTCACTAGTTCACTGTTACTGTCGGTTCCGCATTTTTTCAAAGCGCTTTCAAGGACAGCGTATTTGGCGATCTCTATAAATCTTTCTTTTTTCCCTGATATATAAAAATCACCTTCGTTAAGCTTATATGCCGTATTCCAATTCATGTTTTTAACAGCCTGAACCGATTTTTTCGCAGCTCTTGTATATCCTTCTCCTTCTGTGTGGTATACATACAAAATATCATTTATAAACCACTCTTTATAACTTAGTTCAAGTTTCTTCCACATTATACTTTCTTCGACATGTGTTATTCCTTCAGGCTCAGGGAAGAGATTACCCTTAAGACATTCAGCCGTATTAAAATCGCAGTGCTCCCCTTCTGTAGCATCACAAGCTCTCATTCCTTGCGGCCAGGGCATCTCATTAATATTATTCGGGAATGACTTGCCTAATTGAACACCATTTTGATCACGACACAGAGCGACCACTCCTCTGTATTCAGACCTATCAGCCTCCGGAATAGTATTCCAAGCCTTGAGATATGTTTCTACTGCCACAGGCAACATTTCATTATCATTGTCAAGAGTACATATGAATTTACCCCGGGCTTCTCTTATAGCAGCATTTCTTGCCGTATGGACTCCGCCATTTGGCTTTTTTATATACATTACCGGAAAATCCGCTTCCTGCATAAAAGCTTCAACTATATCATCTGAGTTTTCAGGAGATCCGTCATCTACCAAAATATATTCAATATCTTTGAATGTTTGCCGGGCTACTGAATATATTGCTCTTTTTGTTTCTTCTCTCCGGTTATATATAGGAGTCATTACCGTTACAAGCGGCACATGTTCACCCCATTTTTTGTTTACAGCCTTTTCCAGATTTCCGTCATTAATATTTTCCATTTCAAACCTCTGCTTTTTCATGATTATTTATAAAGCCATCTCTTTTACCCATTCGGCCGCTTCTCTGATTGTCCTGTGGAAATCTGCCTTACACTCAAAACCTGTATCTCTATATAAAGCGTCAAGATCCACTTTGGCATAATTTATCTGCTGATTATCCTTATAATCTCCAAATCTGAGTTCAACATTTGGGGCTACAGCATCCCTGATCATTATCATCCATTCTTTAAATGTCTTAAGTTCCCTGTGGCCTACATAATACTCCCGCATATTCCTGCCTTTTTCACCTAA
>CADBQK010000183.1 GCA_902796775.1 uncultured Lachnospiraceae bacterium | reverse complement strand
TTGACTATGCCGCATCCCAGTTTGTAACAGTCCTATCTAAAAATGCTGCTTTGCTGGATAAAAAAAGCTATAATCTCGTTTCCCTGAAAGCTCAGGAACACGATGACTGTTATATGGACTATTTCCTGAACTCTTTTGAAGAAGTTCTCTATATAGAACTTCTCGAAGTGCTCAGGCATAAGGTCACCATCATCCCCTGCAAAAACTGCGGAAGACTTTTTGTCCAGAAGCGTATAAACTCTGATTATTGCCAGAGGGTATTTACAGCAGACGGTAAAACCTGTGCCCAGATCGGATATGCCCGGACATTTAGTATGGCCGTTAAAAATGACGAGCTCCTGATGGCTTATACAAAAGCTTACAAGGCGCATTATGCCCGTATGACCAAGCCCCGTAAACGTGTCCGAAACATGACCAGGGACGAATTTTCTTTCTGGTACAGAGAGGCTAAAGAAAAGCTCGGGCAGGCCAGAGCCGGTACACTTGACGCAGAAGAGTTCAAGGCCTGGCTGAAGCAGTAAATCAGATGTATAATTCAGGGCAAGTCAGGGTGAGTCAGGGGACGTATCTGGTGACTCAACAAAGTTGAGTCACCAGATACGTCCCCTGACTCACCCACAATGCAGAAAAGCCCCCATATGCCAGGCATATGGGGGCTTCTTTCTTTTTTTATATCAGGCAGCGAAGCTGCCATCTCCTTCCTCTTTTAGAAGGAAATTATCCTAAGAATACAGGATTAGCCCTGGCGGAAGAATACGCCCTTGGTTCCCATAGGATAGTTCCAGCCTTTTACGATGGTATCATGGCAGAGAACTCTGCAGGTACCGCACTCAAGGCAAGGAAGGTGGCTGAAGGAGAACTGGCCATCGATCAGCTTGTAGCACTCAGCAGGGCATGCCAGGACGAGCTTCATGATCTCAGCCTCATCTGTGCACTCCTTGTCGACATCAATATGAGAATTCTCTTCATCAGTATGATATAAATCTAATGCAAGCTTATCTTCAACAGTCATCTTTTTCATCTTAGAACGCCTCCAATACTTCACTTATCCCGTTAACAAGGTCTGTAGCGCTGGTCTGCTCTGCAATAGCGTTAACAATGTACATTGCAATACCATTGTTCGGCGTACCATCAACTGTGAACAGCTTCGAAGCGATGTCATCAGCCAGTGCAGGAAGGTTCTCGAAGATACCACGTTTGGTAAGCAGGGTCGGGAAGCCCTTAGCCTGGTCGAGGTCACGGCCGATAAAGCTGTTGTCGATCAGCTGCTTGTAATAAGACAGAGCTGCCTTGCTGAAGTTGCCTGCATTCTTAGCCCTGATTACAGTCTCAGCTGCAAGACGTCCGGACTCGATAGCGAAGTCCATACCACGTACTGTGAAGCCAAGGTTGATGCAGAAGCCTGCAGCATCACCGGTAACCAGAACGCCATCACCATAAAGCTCAGGAACCATATGAATACCTTCTTCAGGAACCAGATGGCCAGAGTACTCGATGATCTCGCCGCCCTCAAGATAAGGAGCAATTGCAGGATGATTTGCAAATCTGTCAAGCATCTTCGGTACGGAAACATCCGAATGACCGATATCACTCAGTGTAGCGCAGATACCAAGGGAGATGGAATCTTTGTTGGTGTAGAAGAAACCGCCGCCAAAGCCGCCGAGTGTGGGATCACCAGCAGACATCCATGCAACACCCTCACCGCTCTTAACGCCGTAACGCTCATTGATGATCTCTTCGCTAAGCTTGATGACCTCTTTTGCGCCTACAGCAACCTGTGCAGGCTCAAGCTCTTTCTTCATGCCAAGCTTCTGAGCGAGCAGAGAGTTTACACCATCAGCAAGGATAACGACATCAGCGGTGATCTCGTCTTCGCCGGCTCTGATACCGACAACCTTGCCATCCTCTACCATACACTCATCAACACGGATACCGGAGATAAGCTCAACACCGGCTTCCTCAGCCTTCTCTGCAAGCCATGCATCGAACTTAGCACGAAGGACAGTATAAGAAGCGTTCTCAGGTTTTGCGCTGAGTTTTTCATTTGCAAAGCCGATATCCAGAGCGCCGCCCTCTGTCAGAAGGGAAATCTTCTCTTTGACAACCTTTCTCTCGATCGGAGCTTCCTCAGCAAAGCCAGGGATAATTTTTTCAAGGCTGTGGCCATAAAGACGGCCGCCGGTAACGTTCTTATCACCGCAGTCATCACCACGCTCAACGACCATTACTTCAAGACCAGCCTTAGCCATAACGATTGCTGCTGAAAGGCCTGCAAGACCGCCGCCTACGACTATGGCATTATATTCGCTCATAATATTTCCTCCTAGTATATTTGTTTTAATCAGTAGCTCCAGGAATTACTGCTGTTTAGAACCCCACACCAGACAGCAGGCACCAAACATCCTGCTCTGTCTGCCGACATCCGTAAGACCCGCTTCCTGAAAGAGCTCTTCCAGTTCACTAGCCTTCAGAAAGTGCTGTGTTGATCTGTACAGCCAGCGATACTCCCTGTTATGTCTAATCCCGCCGCCAAGCAAGGGCATGACAAAACGGAAATAGAACTTATAAAATGGCAGTACAAAGATGTTCTCCGGGACAAATGAATCAAGGCAGTATATAAACCCGTCTTTTTTCACTACCCTGGCCATCTCGGAAACTACCTGACGGTAATCCGATGTGTTTCGCAATCCGAAGGAGATACAAGCAGCATCAAACTTCCCATCGTCCCATGGAAGGCTCATGGCATCTGCTTTCTCCCACTGCACATTTTTCAGACCTTTGCCTTTTTTCCTGGCAATCGACAGCATCGAATCTGAAAAATCCGCACCCATACAGGATACATCCGGCCTTCTTTTAGCAGCGGCGATGGCGATATCACCTGTACCGCAGCATAGATCCAGCAAGCTGCCCCTGTAAGGAAGATACTGCGCAGTACGTGCAATCAGCATATCCTTCCAGCGTCCCTGCAAACCCAGACTGATGCGCCTGTTTGCGCGATCATATCCGGAAGAAACACTTTCAAAAACCTGATGTACATACTCCGATTTGCTTTTGCTCTGCATAAACTATCCAGCCAGCCTCCCGAAACATGCCACGAAAACAAGAGCAAGTATATAAGCTCCGTTTCCGGTTAGATTTGCCGCAGTTACTGTTTTCATCAACCGGATCCTGTCTATCGGCTCCAGACGGCATTTAAGCAGGTACATAAACTTGCTGCGCCCAAAGACAAAAACCAGGATACAGCTCAGCAGCCCCGGCAGGCCTGCCAGGAAAACAGGCAGTATGCAAAGCATTGCGATCCACAGGATTACCATAAAGTGGTATAAGGCACACGTACGCTCACGTCCCAGACGGGACGGCAATGTATCACGGCCGGATTTCAAGTCCTTCTCAATGTCACTTCCATTGTTGCTCATCATGATCAGAGCGATGCTGATGACCATAGGCAAAGACCAGATCAAAATATCCGGATGCAGACGGCCATCAGATGCACCCGCAACGCCAAGAGGAATCAAAGCTCCCATGACGATGCCGGATACAGCTTCACCCAAAGGCAGTGATGACACCGGGATCGGACCAGCTGAATAAAAGATTACAGCTAGTGCACCGATGAGACCGACTGCCGCAGGCACCTGCCAGTTGCCGTTACAGGCAAGTATACCCAAAGCAGCACCGATAATCAGATAAGCAGTCCCCAGGCCCAAAGCATGCCGTGGATTGATATTTTCATATACAAGTACGGCATCGCTTACCTCTACATTATCTTCCGCAGAATCTGCACCATGTATGTAATCCACATAATCATTCAAAGTGTTGACAGATGACTGCATCAAAATGCAGGCAGCTATCAGCATCACACCCTGGATGATATTTAACGGATATCCCCTGACGATGCAGTACACTACTCCGAAAACGGACGGACAAATCGCCGCCGCCCATGTATGAGGTGCAGCTAAACGCAGCGCAAGACGCGGGGTCAGCCTGTTATATCTAATCATAAACTAACAATCCAAAAGTTTCAAAAGACTTCGCAGCAGATATACAGCCGGTGAACTGTCCATCTTATTCAGGATCATCGAACATCGTTGATTCATCCTGTGGATCTCCCTGCAGGTTGCCTCCACACCGCCGCAGCGGATAACAGCAGCCTCCATCTGTGCAATTTCTGCCTCGGTCAGACTTTGCCGGGCATTCTTCCTGACCAGAGGAAGAATGCTCTCTTTGCCCTCAGCAGTCTTCAGTGCCAGAAGCACCGGCATCGTGTAGATACCATCACGGAAATCCTTATGAGTCTCCTTACCGATCTCCTCCTTATCAGAAGTAAAATCCAGAAGATCATCCCTAAGCTGGAACATTGTACCCAGACATTCTCCAAAGTCGGCCAAAAGTCTGATCGTCTCTTTTGAACATCCGGTTTCCATGGCGCCGATACGGCAGGCCGTTTTAAATAATGCCGTTGTTTTACCACTGATATTCCAGAGATAATCATCGGTTGTCACATCTTCTCGATAACGGCACAGGGCCTGCCCTATCTCGCCCTCACACATCAGCTCAATTGTTTTAGAAATAATCGCACTCGGCTCAAAGAGCTTTTCATTTGCTAAATGATAAGTGATCCTTGAAATGAGGAAATCGCCGGCATACACAGCTGCGTCTTTTCCGTACCGGCTCTGGACTGAACGATCCCCGCGCCTGTAAGGCGCGTCATCCACGATATCATCGTGGATCAGCGATGCAAGGTGCGTCAGCTCTACCATTGCCGCCAGCATACACAGGCGATCCCTCTTAACTTCAAACAGCGGTCCGAACGTCCCGCATAACAGCAGCAGACGGGGGCGTATCAATTTGCCGGATGTGCCAAGCGCATCCTCCAGTACCGCCCCTACCTGCGTGCCTGAAAGTGAGTGCGATGCAATTCGCTGTATGTCTGCTTTTACCTGCTCGATCTCTTCATCTAGCAGGCTTTCGAACTCCGAGATATCGGATGAATAGATATTGTCCTGCTGCTGAACTTTAGAAAAAAGATTCTGTTCAGACATGATAGGTCTCCAGTCACCCTATTATCAGACAAGTCCTCTCTTCTCAGCAATAATGCTTGCTGTATGCTTAGTCTTGATTTCGGAACCAGCTGCATCAAGACCACCCTTGATCTGCATTAAGCATCCCGGACAGTCAACTGCTACAGTGTCAGCGCCAGTCTCTTCGATGTACTTAATCTTCTTCTCCAGGATCTTCTGGGAAACCTCAGGATACTGGATGCAGTAAGCGCCACCGAAACCGCAGCACTGATCGGTCTCGAACATCTCAACGAACTCTACGCCCTTAGTATGCTTGAGCAGCTCTCTCGGCTCATCAAAGATACCATTTGCCCTGTTAAGGTGGCAGGAGGTATGATAGGTAACCTTCATCGGCTTGTCATCGCCTGCGTCAGCTACGCCGCCGAGCATGGTGAACAGTTTGCAGAAGTCGAAGGTCTTGTCTGCAACTTCTTTAGCCTTCTTGTAATCCTCAGATCCCTCTTCGAAGAACTCAGGATACTTATGAAGCTCTTCTGTACAGGACGGGCATGCAGATACAATGTAATCATAATCTTCAGCATGCATTGCCTCGATATTGTTCTGTACAGCGCCCAGAGCACTGACATCGTCAGCAAGCGTAACAGCAGGGCTGCCGCAGCATCCCTGATCCATCGGGAAGTCTACGGTGTAGCCGATAGAGTTCAGGTCAAGGATGACATCGCGTGCGATATCAGGATATACAAAGTCAAGCAGGCAGCCTGCGTACAGAGCGATCTTGCCCTTCGGAGCATCGACCTTCTGCTCGATGGTCGGGAAGATGTCTCTGAACGGAACCTGAGCAACTGCAGGAAGGCTCCTGCCATTGGTCATGCCGGCCAGGAACATAGGCAGATGACGGATCATCGGCTGGCCCTTGGTGAACGGACCCTGAGCGACAGAAGCGATTCTCAGCATGGAGTGGAAAAGCTTTCTGTTGTTGACAGTCTCCAGAGCGAACTTCTTGGTTGCGCTCGGATTAGCCTCTTCCTTCCTCTTACGAAGCTTCATGATCATCTCGGGGATCGGCATATCTACTGCACAGGTGGTCTTGCAGCGGCCGCACTGCAGACAGATGTTCTGGATAGCGTCTGCACGTACAGGATCAATGAGGAACTGGGTCAGCATAACGCCGATACCGCCGCCGTATACACGGGAACCGAATGCATGACCGCCGACCAGAGCGAATGCAGGGCACATATCCTGGCAGGATGCGCAGCGGATGCAGCGCCATACCTGATGGAAATCAGGATCATTTGCGATTGCACGACGCTCAGGAGTATCCATCATAACGATCTGGAACTCTTTATTTGCTTTCTCATCAGTCTCTTTGTTGATAACGACTTCGTTGGTGCCGGTGTACATGGACAGATAAGCAGTGATCTTCTGGCCCGTACCATTACGAGGCAGTGCGCGGAAGACATACTCAGCATCTCTGAACCTCTTGACGAGTTTCTCAATACCGAACAGATACAGATGTACAGGAGGAAGGGTTGCGACCATACGGCCATTACCTTCGTTTGTCATTGTACATACAGTACCGGTCTCAGCGATAGCGCAGTTACATCCGGAGAAACCGATGTCGCACTTGATGAACTTGTCACGCATGATGAGACGAACTTCGTTGGTCTCTTCTTCAATGGTATGAACAACAGGATGCTGCTGGAAATCCTCGAAGAGGTCACCAACCTGCTCCTTGTTAAGGTACAGAGCGGGAAGAACCAGGTGCATCGGGGTGTTGTGGTCGAGCTGAAGGATGAAGTCACCCAGGTCAGCACCAAATACATCGATGCCGTGCTCTTCCAGAACTTCGTTCATATGGATCTCTTCAGATGCCATGGACTTGGATTTAACGATCAGTTTTGCGTCATGATCCTGAGCAAACTTGAGGATGAAATCCATAGCCTCCTGGTTGGACCTTGCACGGAATACTTTTGCGCCTCTCTTGGTTGCATTCTCGATAAACAGGTCGATCAGCTCATCAACATGAGCACATGCATAATCCTTAGCCTCGATCAGCTTCTCTTTGTTTGCTTCCCAATCAACGCCTACGAGAGACTTTTCTCTCTTTGCAGGATAATCGGAGCACATCTTGCCCAGTGTCCTGTTGAGGACCATATTGGCAAGAGCAGTCTTAATTTCCTGATTCAGCTTATCATTCGCTTTCTTGAATTCTTCCTGAGTAGCCATTATATTATTACCTCCTTCCTTCCAGGGTCCGATCACTCATCATCCACAATGATGGTGGTGAGATTCAGAGGGCCATGAACACCGACAACGGA
>CADBQK010000182.1 GCA_902796775.1 uncultured Lachnospiraceae bacterium | reverse complement strand
CAGGTCTGACTGCTCGAAGCTGAGGGAGTACATGGAGACAACCCCATGCTCTTTCAGCCAAGCCAGATCCAGAGGGTCAACAAAACAATCCCGGGCATCCTGGAAAACAAACGTGTCGGCATCCATATCTACTGCGGCAAGGTTCAGCTCCGGCCACAGGTCAGCCTTTTCCTCAAACTCCTCTCCGACACTGCTGCGGATATCACGAGCACTGACCTGCCCTTCAGGGAAATAATAATACTCCAGGATCCTCCGCACCGGTTTTTCCTTCATAAAAGCCGCTGCATCCTTATGCCCTTTGTTTTTATATGTGCCGCTTTTCTTCTTCAGCAAAATCCTTCCTCCGCTTTCTAAATGCTCTTTTTTACTTCTTTTTGCAGAATCTTTATGACGCTCTGCATAATGTACGCTGTCAGGCCCCAGATGGTATTCCCCTCATAGTCATCATAGAAATACACATTTCTCCTGCCCTGCCGCCAGTAATAATCCCTGCCGCCGGGGACTCTGTCATAGGGGAATCCCTCCATCGGCGTTTCTGTCACGGCAATCTGATAAACAGAGGGCGGATTTTCCAATAAGAAACGCAGGGGCACCGTAAAGACTTCTCCGACCTCCGAATTGGAAAAGCTCATCTGGTAATCCTCCAGCTCGCAAAGAAAAACCGATACTTCATTATTATATGCGGTCAGCATCGTGTCCATCTGTGCAATCACATGGATCTTCTCCCGGGGGAGACACAGCTCTTCAGAGGTCTCCCGCACTGCATTTTCCAGCGGAGTTTCATCTCCGTCTCTCGCCCCGCCCGGAAAACAGATCTCTCCAGGCTGGCGGTTTAAGCGGCTGGAACGTTTCTCAAACAGGACATGGATCCCGTCTTTCTGCTTCAGGAGCGGGACCATTACCGCAAATTTCCGATAATTCTCCGCTCCGATATAACCAGCCCTGCGGCCTTTAAGCTCCTCAAACATGACCCTTCCCCTTCTCCTGTTTTGACGTAATCTTTGACTCTGTTTAGACGTGATCCTGTTTAGATCAGTACTCTATCCCTTTTCGTGCACCCAGCCCCTGGTCAAAGGGATGTTTGACTTTGTGCATCTCAGTCACATAATCTGCCCGCTCAAGGAGTGCCTCTGAAGGATCCCTGCCTGTCAGGACAATCTCAGCCTCATCCGGCAGCTGATCAAAGAGGTCAAAAAGCTCCTGCTCATCGACCAGGCCGGCATTCACAGCGCCTATGACCTCATCCAACACCAGCATGCCGAAATTGCCCTGCAGAAAACGCATCCCGATCATGTCCAGATACTGAGAGTAAACGCCTCTGGCCTCCTCCCGCTCCCTCTCGGACAGATCCCAGGTGAATCCGTAATTCCACGGGTTGGGCATCATTGTCATCCCTTCCAGCTCCTCAAAAGCAGACAGCTCGCTGGAATCTCCCTTCTTCAGGAATTGAACGAACATGACCTCCCCGCCGCTGCCGCAGAACCGCACAGCCAGCCCTTCTGCCGCTGTCGTCTTTCCCTTGCCGTCACCGGTATAGATATGCATCTTTCCCTCTCGTGCCATTTATTTCATCCCTCTACATATTTATGATTTGGTCACCAAAAGTCACCTTATGATTATTCAAAAACGTCTCAGCATGTTCCAGTCTCTTTAACCAGCCTGAACAGACGGAAGAAATTTTCATGTATACTCCGGGCTCCGGAAGATGTCTTAGGCATGCTCCTTCCAAAGCAGTACCTTCGTAAGATCTCCGCTCTTCCTCATCGCTGCCAGGTCGATCAGCCTCTGGTTTTTACTGCCCCGGTATAACAGATCCAGATCTCTCTGCTCTATGACAAAAGGTCCGTCCACCAGGAGATCTGTCAGGTCAAGCAGAGTCCGTATTTCCTCCCGGGTCTGTGCCATATCGCGCAGCCGCTCATAAGTATAGCCCGAATAGACAACGAGATCATATCCCTTCTTTTTCAGCTGCTGTGCCAGCACTGACAGGGGCTTTGCCTGGCAGAAAGGCTCTCCTCCGGAAAAGGTTACACCGGAAAGAAGCGGATCTTCGCCGATTTCCTTTATGATCTCGCCCAGACTCTTTTCAGTACCGCCCGTAAAGGGATGGGTCTGCGGATTCTGGCAGCCGGGGCAGGCGTGCGGACAGCCCTGCACAAAGATCGTATAGCGCAGTCCCGGTCCGTCCACAATCGAATCATAAACTGTGCCGGACAGCTGCAGAGTCAGGCTCTCCCATCCAGGGAGAGCCTGGCCAGCGCCTCCGGCACCGCCATTATTTTTATATGTTTCCTGCATATGTTTATTAATTCATCCCGTGTTTTACACGCTCATGCTCCTCAGCACGCTTAGCATTGTTAAAACGGTCTGTTGTCCCCACAAGATAACCGGTGATACGACGGATCCTCTCAAATTTCACCCCGTCTCCTACAGCGGGGATATCAGCAGTCATAGCATCCAGTCTCCTGTTTTCTCCTGTAATCATGTTCGATCCTCCCATTGATCATTTCTTCTTCAGTGTATACCGGTACGTTTGGATATTTCTTCCTGAGCTCCTTCAGGAACTGGAGGCTGACCGGCTCACCCTCCCGTCTGCCGCACCTGGGGCAGACATCGTTGATAACGCCTGTATATCCGCAAATCGGGTCACGATCCACAGGATGGTTCACGGAACCATAGCCGATCCCCTGCTCCTTCATGTAACGGATCACGGATTCAAAAGCTTTGAGGTTCTTGCAGGTATCCCCGTCAAGCTCCACATAGCTAATATGTCCTGCATTTGTCAGTGCATGATATGGTGCCTCCAGCTGGATCTTGCGGTAAGCCTTGATCGGATAATATACCGGGATATGGAAAGAGTTGGTATAGTAATCTCTGTCCGTGACCCCCTCGATCTTGCCGTACCGCTTTGCATCCATCCGCACAAAACGGCCGGAAAGGCCCTCTGCCGGTGTAGCCAGCAGTGTGAAATTCAGCCCGTAGAGCTTGGAAGTTTCATCCATCCTCTCACGCATATGGCCGATGATCTCCAGTCCCAGCTTCTGGGACTCCTCGGACTCGCCGTGGTGCTTGCCTGTCAGGGCTTTGAGCGTCTCGGCCAGACCGATGAAACCAACACTCAGGGTACCATGCTTCAGAACATCCACAATACTGTCATCGATATCCAGCTTGTCGGAATCGATCCAGATCCCCTGTCCCATCAGGAAGGGATAGTTCCTCACCTTTTTGCTGCACTGGATCTTAAAGCGGTTGAGCAGCTGGCGGATGACCAGATCGATCATCGCATCCAGAGACTGGTAGAACTTACCGATATCGCCATGTGCCTCGATACCCAGTCTGGGAAGATTGATCGAGGTAAAGCTCAGATTGCCCCTGCCGCAGGTGACCTCGCGCTCCGGATCATGGGCATTGCCCAGTACTCTTGTCCTGCAGCCCATATAGGCCACTTCTGTATTGTAATCGCCCGGCTTATAATAATTGATATTGAAGGGGGCATCGATAAAGCTGAAATTAGGGAAGAGCCTCTGTGCAGATGTCTGGATCGCCATCTCAAAGAGATCATAATTCGGATCGCCCGGATTAAAATTGACTCCCTCCTTGACTTTGAAGATCTGGACCGGGAAGATCGGCGTCTCTCCGCCTCCCAGGCCGTCGGCTGTTGTCATCAGCAGATTGCGGATCACCATGCGGGCCTCTGCCGAAGTATCCGTCCCGTAATTGATCGAGCTGAATGGTACCTGTGCACCGGCGCGGGAATTCATCGTGTTTAGATTATGGACAAATGCCTCCATCGCCTGGTAGGTCTGCCTGTCAGTATTCTTCAGGGCTTCCTCTGCTGCGAAACGGTGTGTGCACAGGAGCTTTTCCTTCGGAATGCCGAAAAGATCCATCCCGGACATCTCCTGCCCGAATGCCTCTTCATTATCCATGCGCAGATCCTGGACCGCCTTCTCCCTGATCATCTCGACAGCAGTCCGGGCATCCTCTTCAGACAGATCGCATTTAAGACGAAGGCCGGCCTCCAGCCACTTGTAGTAATCCTTGCGATAAGTCTTACGTACACCCTGAGCCATCGCATAATCAAAATTGGGGACGCTCTGCCCGCCGTGCATCTCATTCTGATTTGCCTGGATGGCGATGCAGGCCAGCGCTGCATAACTGGTAATCGACTGGGGCTCGCGCAGATGTCCGTGTCCGGTCGAAAAACCGTCCTTGAACAGTTTGAGCAGGTCAATCTGGCAGCAGGTCTCGGTCAGCATGTAGAAATCTTTGTCGTGGATGTGGATATCCCCATTGATATGCGCCGCTGCAATATCCTTGGGCAGCACATAATTATCCACAAAATACTTGGCACTCTCTGAACCGTACTTAAGCATGGTACCCATGGCGGTATCGCCATCGATGTTTGCATTTTCCCGCTTGATATCCTCATCCATGGCACTGGAGTAGGTCAGCTTCTGGAAAATGTCCATCAGGTCCGCTTCCGTCTGACGGATCTTGGTATGCTCCGCACGGTACAGGATATACGCCTTTGCTGTCCTGGCAAAGCCAAAGCGGATCAGAGTCTCCTCTACGAGATCCTGCACATGCTCGACGGTAATGACCTCTTCCCCCTCGAGTTTGCGGCAGACCTTTTCGGTCATGTAGGAAATATCCTCATGATCCATCGGCTCGTCTCCAACAGCCTTGTTTGCCAGGTTGATGGCGTTAAAAATCTTGACAGAATCGAAAGGCACCATCTGGCCATTCCGCTTCTGAATCATATCCTGCATCTGGTATCACCTCTGGAAACAATTTTTGATCTACAATTCCTTTTTCGCGCTAAAACAGCCATCTGCGCGGCATGCTACGGCAGAATCCCACCCGCGGGATCATCTGCCATATCTTGCAAGCCATGCTAAATGGCGGTACAAGATATAGTATATTTGATGAGTCTTTAAAAGTCAAGATGAACATATGTTTGTATCTGGGTCCATCATACCACAGAATATAAGGCTTGTACAGACTTTTTCGAACAAAAGTTTGGAATTATTTTTTTAGATACATTTTCTGAAAAAAAGCTGCAAAAAGATCCGGCTGCCAAAGCCGGACCTTTTCTTCTAACTCTCTGCTGTTTTTCTCCTGATTATCTTCCTACATCTGCTTCTTTACGATCTGGTATTCATCGCCCATCCGGAAGTAGGGGCAGCTTTTACTGCCTTCGCTCATCATATGCCAGACATCATCCTCATCCATCCAGTCGCCGACTTCGCAGGTAAAACAGTCATATTCCTCATCATAGCTGTAATACATACAAAGATCACAGCTTACGGCAGTCTCTTTTTTTCTCATGAAACAACAGTGCCCCTCCGCTCATGCGGATAGTAGTGCGGCTTATCCGGCAGGACAGCAGTACCGACTCCCCGGATGCTGAACAGCTCCAGCAGGAGGCTGTGGCGGATCCGCGCGTCGATGAAATGCACACGAGGGATCCCCTCTTCCAAAAGACGGGCTGTATATTCCGCTTTCTTCCCGACCTCCCCGCACGCCTGCTCTTTTGCTTTAAAATCCGTGTAGCGGATCTGTCCGATCAGTTCACCGCTTTCAGGATCATGCAGGCCGGAAATACTGCTCATGAAGATAAGCTTCTCTGCCTGCAGGGAACAGGCGATCTCTGCAGCACACAGATCCGGTGAGATCGGCGTGTCTTCATTATCAATATCATTCGGCGTAATGACAGGGATGTAGTCATTGTCCAATGTAATATGAAGTGTCTGCAGGTCGATCCCGCACAGGCCTACGGCTTTGATCCCGCTCATCTCAATCATCTTCGCAACCAGTTTGTTGTATCGGAATTTATCGTGACCCATCTTGGAGTCGTGCACGACCACGGGCCGCATACCTATGGATTTGAGCAGTGCTATATCCCGCATTGTCTCCTTCTCCTCCTCGTCGGAAAGGAGCCGGCTTCCCTCAAAGCAGATCACAATGATCTTCTGGTTAAAGTCACGTATATAAGGAAGCGCATCCACCAGGATCAGCGCTTTCGCCTCTACTTCTTCTGTAATCGTCTCATCTCTGAATATCATACGTCTCTCCATGATCTGCATTTCCAGGGACCCCGTCATAGCGTATGCAAAACGTCCCGCATGCAGAAAGCACTGTGCAGTTACCATGCTTTTTCGCAGCAGACTGCGTATAAAGGAACTACATATTAAAAGCTCCGGCAAGTATTTATTCTACCAAAAGCAGAACCGTGTGGCAACCTTTTTCCATTTGTCTGTTCTGTCCTT
>CADBQK010000181.1 GCA_902796775.1 uncultured Lachnospiraceae bacterium | reverse complement strand
TTGCGGGATGAGATGCACAGCAGCAGCTATTCTCTTTTTGAAAAGGGACGGATTACCTATACAGTTGAAGATAAGGAGTACGGGCGGATCATCGATGCCTATTACGAATACAATCCCATTATGGCAGGAGGCCAGAAACTCGATCAGGATGCTGTTGCCCTGGCAGAGTATATCGACGCTTCTATGCAGAAAGAGATATTTTCAGCATCCGCTCAGACCGATCTTGCCGGCAGACAGGAAAAACGGGCAGAAGATGCCGGCGCCCGCACAGGGATCTATCAGGGAGAAATGAAAGTGATCGATCAGAGGCTGCAGGAAATAAGGGATAAAAACTGAAGGGAATTAAAAGAGTGTTTTTATGTTGCAGGTTTTCGGAAACCTTTCCAAATGGCAGAAGACTTCCTTGCAAATTCGAATATACTATGCTAATATGACATAGACGTGCATATTTTACATTCATACGAATATCTTTTGTTAAAAATGACGTAAATATGTACAAATGTCATGCTTTTTCTTTCTTGCAGTGACCATCATCCTGTTATAAAAAAAATTTAATTTTTTTTAAAAAACTGCTGATTTTGCTGGACATCCGCTGGACATGGCTTGATAAACTGCAGTCAAGAAAACAAGTTAACCCGTAAACAAGAACAATCAAAACAAAATCTTTTCAAAACACAATCTTTTAATGGAGGTCAGAATCATGGCAGATATGGAAAATTTGAATGTTGAGGCACTCGATCAGGTAGCAGGCGGCGCATCTTCCGGCAGCTGGAAAAAAGCAGTTGTAATTGGAGATACCACATATTATCCTCATTATCTTGCACTTCGTAAAGCTCCGGAGTATAACGATAAGAATGAGATCGCAAAACTCTATCATGGTGATACTTTCGAAGTTAAACCTACTATCAAGTCCTCTCCGTATATCTGGGCAAGAGCTAAAGGCCTTGAGGGCTGGGTAAACGCAAATTATTGCAAATATTAAAAGAAATACATAATATCAAGCCAGAAGATACAGTATAAATCAGGGAAGGCTGCAGCACTATAAAAGTGCAGCAGCCTTCCGGCTTTTTTACTATTACGATGCGTGATAGTACAGGAGGGCTTTATTCGCAATGGATTGCGATCACAGAGATACGTATACATTGTGTATTCTTTTCTATAAATAATTCTGTTATAATTACAATGGACAAAGCAAATGGGAAAAAACTGTCCCGAAGGCATGTCCATTTTCTTTATATAAGATTGTTTGGAATCCCGGAAGGGTTAAGACTGGTACCATGGAGTGGACGGGTATATGCTTCAAGAACTGAAAAGAAGATTATTATATTCCTATGCGGGGATTGCGGCAGGGGGTCTGGGCTTATTTGCGCTGATCCAGTTGATTTCCCTGCTTCTCAGGAAGGAATGGATGACACCAGGTGATCTGTTAAGGATGTTTGTTGTGCTGTCTTTTCTGATGACAGTATTTCTTATCGTGAGCAGTGTTTTCCTGATCCGGCATGAGGGATTCCGGAGCAGTAATCTGTTTGGTACGGCTTCTGGATTTGCATGGCTGGGAGGGAATCTGATTTGCCTGCTGCTTATAGAATATCTTTCAGGGATGCATCTGATCGTGAGATTTGCGGCTGTGTTCGGATGTTATGCGGATTTCCTTTTATCCGGCATACTCCTGCTGGCGCTGATTGCAGCCAGGCACAAGCCTGCGTATGATAAGGACTTTGTCATAATTCCGGGATGCTCCATCAGCAGGCAGGGTGGACTTCTCCCGCTTTTGAAAGGAAGGACAAACCGGGCTATCCGTTTTGCATGGGATCAGGAGCGCGCCTGCGGCAAGCCTGCACGCTATATCCCAACGGGCGGACAGGGGCCGGATGAGATCATGAGCGAGGGATCTGCCATGGAGTTTTATCTGCTGACGCACGGAGCGGAGCAGTATGAAGTCTACCCGGAAAAGGCATCCGTTAATACGTATGAAAACATGCTGTTTTCAAAAAAGATTATCGAAAAACTGATGCCTGAAGCGAAGATTTGCTTTGTGACGACGAACTATCATGTGCTGCGGAGCGGGATGCTTGCAAGGAAAGCAGGGCTTCAGGCTGAAGGACTGGCAAGCAGTACGAAATGGTATTTCTGGCCAAATGCACTGGCCAGAGAAGTGATTGCTATTATATCGATATATCCCCTGCAGCATCTGGCGGCAGCAGGGATATGTATCGCCGCTGCCTGGATGATGATACCATGGCAGTCTTGACAAAGCGATTTACAGATGTAAGCAGCATTTGGTATCATATTAATTATTACTGTAAAAATGATAGTTCATTAATATTGTAAAAAAGAGAGGAGTTTGTACATGAAAGTTCTGATCATTAACGGGAGTCCCAGAGTAGGCGGCAACACTTCGATCGCTGTGAATGAGATGGTAAAAATATTTGAAGCTGAAGGTGTTGAAACTGAAGTTGTACAGATTGGCAGAGAGGATATTCGGGGCTGTATCGCCTGCGGTACATGCGGTACGAAGGGAAAATGTGCATTTGATGATGTGGTGAATGAGCTGGCAGTGAAATTTGAAGAGGCAGATGGTCTTGTGGCTGCGACACCCGTCTACTATGCTTCTGCAAATGCAACTTTGATCGCATGTCTGGACAGGCTGTTTTACAGCACGGGATTTGATAAGACTATGAAGGTCGGCGCCAGCATAGCTGTTGCCCGCAGAGGAGGCTGCTCTGCAACATATGACGAGCTGAATAAGTATTTTGGCATTGCCGGTATGCCTATTGCATCGAGTCAGTACTGGAACAGCTTGCACGGCAGAGAGAAGGGCGAGGCTGAGCAGGATCTGGAAGGTCTTCAGACAATGCGGGTACTTGCGAGAAATATGACATTCCTTATGAAAAGCATTGCACTTGGGAAAGAAAAGTATGGTCTGCCGGAAAAAGAAGAGTGGCAGCCGACACATTTTGTTAGATAAGATAAGCAGCTTTTTTTAAGGATTTGCAGACAGGTACAAAACAAAAATGACAGGACTGAAAAAGGATAAGGGAGGAATTGCCTGCAATTCCTCCCTTATCCTTTTTCATGGGCATTTGACAGCTTTGTGGAATAAGCCGGAGCGTACTTGGCTGCCACCAGAATCGCCTCCTCCATGCTGATGCTTGATGCTATTCCCCTCCCGGCCACATCAAAGGCTGTACCATGATCGACGCTTGTCCGCAGGATCGGCATACCTGCTGTGATGGAAATCGTCCGGTAAAAATCGACTGTCTTGGTCGCAATATGGCCCTGGTCGTGATAGAGAGACAGAACACTGTTATACCGCCCCTCCAATGCCTGATAAAAAACGGAATCAGCTCCGATCGGGCCTTCCACAGGGTATCCCGCGGCCTGCAGTTCTTCTATGGCCGGAATCACTTCTTTCACTTCCTCCAAGCCAAACAAGCCATGTTCACCGCAATGGGGATTCAAGCCGGCGACCGCCATAGTCCCATCCGTTATCCCCATCATCTTAAGGACCTTGAGGCTCCGCTTCACATAGTCAATGATCCTTTCACGGGTGATCGCATCGCATGCATCCCGCAGACTCATATGCCTCGTCAGAAAGAATACCCTCATTCCCTTTACTTCGAAGATAGTCAGCGGATCATCCGTACCCGTCAATGCCCCGAAAATCTCAGTGTGGCCGATGTACGGAACCTGTGCAGCATGCAGAGATTCCTTATTGATCGGAGTCGTACTTACAGCATCTGCCTTTCCCTCCATTGCCAGCCTGATAGACTCTGAAATGGCATCATATGCAGCCTGTCCGCATCTGGCATTCACTTTGCCCATCTCATATTCCTCAGGAGCCAGATTGTGCAGGTCAATGACATTTAGAATGCCTTTATGATAGATTCCCTGCTCAGGATCCCCTATCGTATGGATCTGCACACGGGGCATACCCGGAAATGTTAATGCCCGTTCCAGTATCCGGCTGTCACCGATGACTACACA
>CADBQK010000180.1 GCA_902796775.1 uncultured Lachnospiraceae bacterium | reverse complement strand
CAAAGGAAACAGCATCGGTAAAGAGATCGGGACTGCCGTCATCTGCCTTACAGTAAATGGAAAGACCATCCTTTTTGCAGACATAATCCCAGCCGTTCTCTTCAAGAAAGGCCCTCTCATCCTCCCTGGCTTTTCCTTTTGCTGTCGGGATGATCCGGTAGCGAAGCGCTGCAGGCTCCCCCTTTTCAAAATCTCCATATATGCCATACAGTTTTCGGACAAAAAGTCCTTCACGGGCAAGATCTTCCAGCCAGGGTATATACAGTTCAAAATCGCTGTCTGTGAACGGTATGATCTTAGTTATCGTCTTCAGATTGTATGCCATGATATCTCATCCTCCCGCATCTTCCAGACATTTTCTGAGCCGGTTTACTTCCTCTTCAAAACGCTGAGTCCCCTTTGGAGTGATCCGGTATGTAATCATCCGCCCCTGCGAGGAGATCTTTTCGATCAGGCCCTCCTTCTGAAAACTGGACAGAATCGTATACAGGGTGCCGGGACCCATAGACACCCTGCCTCCGGTCAGATCCTTCACGTACCCCGCGACCTGTGTCCCGCACATATCCTGACGGTGGAATGCAAGCAGCACATAAAACATGGTCTCAGTCAGGGTTTCAAAAGCCCTCTTCGGCATTTTCAGCTCCCTTTCTTTTTCCTTTTTCTGTCTGTGAGATTAGTGATATCGTTATTCGATGTTTATGCCTGGATTATAATATCGAGTCACGATATTGTCAAGTATAAACAGGATCTGCCTGGCAGATTTGTGGGCTGAAGATGATGAGGGAGTCAATGGGGACTCGGAGAAACGCGATTTGCCGGGTATATAGGACAGGCAAAGAATGTTTGCGTGACAGTTTTTGGGGGATATGATATAAGGAGAGCAGAATACTTGAGGAAAGGCGGGTTCATGATGCGGGATATTGGGAAGAATATCAGAAAATGCAGAGTGAATGCAGACCTGAGTCAGGACGAACTGGCAGCCAGGCTCTTCGTTTCAAGACAAACGATCTCCAATTACGAGACGGGAAGATCCAGACCAGATATAGAAACTCTGGCAAAACTGGCTGACATCCTTAATGTAGATATACACGAGCTTATATATGGCGTTACAAATCAGAAAACGGATACTGCTGAAGATCGGAGAAAGCGTGTTATAACCAGTGGCCTATGTCTGGCCGGCAGCCTGGGGCTTGCTTTAACTGCTTACTGGCTTGATGTTTATGCACGGGAATGGGCAGGTACACATATTAGTGGTTCGGTCTATATTTTTTCTAACATGTATATTCGGCCAGTCCTGTATTTTATCTGTGGATGGCTTATTATAAACGGGATTTCCCAGATTTCTGATAAAAGTCTTTTCGGTGCCATCAGCAGCGTGAAACCGGAGACAAAACGGATCATTCGTATCGTCATTCTTGTTTTGGCGGCTGCCCTGTTTGCAAATACTCTGCCCTGTGTGGCACAGACTATCGCCGCCTGGATGAAGGAAATGCAGGCAAAGGCTGCCGGTGCACAGGAATGGGGCTCCTCATTTACATACCACTTTCTGTTTGGGGATAAAGCAGGAGGCTATCTGTTCAACAATTTTGCAGGCCGCCCCCTGTGGTTTCTTGCCATGGGAATCCTGTTCCGCATACTCAAGTGAGTGAGCATGGCTGTTGTATTTGGGGAGGTATAGATTATGTTCAGAAAATGGGAACTGGTTTTTCAAACGGAGTCATTAGTAGCTTTTTCAAGAGCAAAGACAATTTTAGATGAGGCTGGGATTGCGTATAAAACAACGGTTGCGAGCTCTAACCTCAGGCTGGCCGTGAACACTTTAGGAGCGGCGAGAGTAGGGAGCAGCCGCTTCGGAAAAGATCCGGAGACATTTACAATCTATGTTGAAAAAGACAATGTCCCACTGGCCAGAAAATGGTTGGCAGACGAAGGGCTCTAAGGAGAAGATCCAGAGTATCATTCCAAATATTCCTTTATACTAGACGTCAGAGCTTTATCATGTTATATTACCTATAGGCAAAATGAAACTGAAAGGTCATACAGACACCCCCTTTCTGTTGCCAGTATGGAGGCGGCAGCATTTATATCATATCACAGAAGTACAAAAACAGGAACTTATTTTAAAATAAAAGGCACCTGCCCGCAGCAGATGCCTTTTTCAGTGAAGAAGCTAACAGGGGGACTCGAACCACAGTAGAAGTTACTCTGAGCCCTTGATTTCCTGGGTTTTTGCTATGGTGTCATTGGGTAACCTGGGTAAATTTCCGGATCATCTATGAAGTAGACAGGCTGGCTGCGGACAAATTGACATAGAAAGGGGGAAGCCTGATACGTGCCTGATGTCAGGTTTGGCCGGACATTTATTCATAAAGCTGCTCCAGGCTGATCAGTTCAAGATCATCCTCTGGGTCTACTGCAAACCCGGACCGTGAAATGAACCCGTACCGGTAGCAGTTAAGACCAGTCTTTTGTACCTGCATGATTTCCTGTCTGATCCTGCTCCCGTTAAGTGGCTCATCACGGAACTTTGCCTCATAAAACACATATCCTCTGGGATCTTCGGTTACAAGATCAAATTCACCGTTTGTTCTGGTTTCTGGGTCATCGTACCAATAGCGTCCGATCTTTTCAAACGGCTGGGCCAGCTTTCCTGCTTTGTTCATCCGGATCAGATATTGCCGGCACACCTCCTCAAAGGCAGCCGGGACATATCTTGTTTCAAAATCCTCCCGGATATACCGGTCATAAAAGACGTCCGGATCCATGACACTTAGCTGAGACGCATAACGGAAACAGTACCTGTAGTAAAACAGGGAGAGCTGATCAGTGATGTAATAGCCTGCCTTTCGCCGGTTATTTTCGTCATTGATAGGGGCTTCTTTCCGGACAAGCCCCATGCGGATCAGCTTCTCCAACACATCCGCAAGCGTCGGGCTGCTGCTCACATGTGACTGCGAAAGAATATCCGAGAACCGGGAAAAACCTCTTGTCAGTGCTTCGAACACTTCATTGGCATTTGTGATCTTTTTTATCTCCGAGCGCAGGTACATGGATACTTCATTCTCCAGTCTGGCGCCTGTCGATGCGATCAGTTCTGTCACATTCTCCTGTACACTGAGCTCCGGATTAATGAGCCGGTTGTAATGTGGTATCCCGCCAAAGACACTGTACAGGCGTACCCTATCCTCCGGGCTGAAGGAATCATAAAACAGAGCTGACTCATAGTAATCCATCGGCTTCAGGTTTACAGTCCTGTCGATCCTGCCGTAAAGTGGGTTTTGCGAGTCTAAAAGAGATTTCATGATGTCAATATGTGAACCGCAGATAATGAATTTAACCTTCGAAGAGTTCCTGTATCGGTCGATCAGGTTCTGCAGGATGCTGTCAAGACCTGTTACTGTAGCCCGGAGATACGGATACTCATCCAGCACCAGGGCAAACCCAGTCTCCTCCGCTTTTTCAAAAAGATACTTCAAAAGCTCCTCCATATTGGAGAAGGACGGCCTTGGGAAATGGAATGTCTCTCCAATCAGTTCTGCAAGGCTGTCGACGTTATTCTTTTCTGTCGTTTCCTTGCACTCGTAATAAATGCCTGTAATTGTCTCGTCCCTGAGTACCTGCTTGATCAGTTCGCTCTTTCCAACCCTTCTTCTTCCATAAATAAGCGCAGTCTGCATATCTTCCCGCATGAGCATTTGTCGAAGCAGTTTTCTCTGAGGCTGGCGTCCGTAAAAAATCATTCGATCACCTCCGACTCGGTTTGGCCCGAGTAAAATCATATCATAAATCAGGACGGCTTTCAAGCGACTGTTTCATGTTCAAGGATCTGTGTTTCATGTTCAAGGATCTGTGTTCTGCTCTTTTCTTTTGAAGAAAGATCTCCGCTCAGATTCTGAAAGTATACAGATGGGCAGATATAAAAAGAATAAAATAAAGTATCAGGATGAGCTTATTTCTAAAGACTGCTTTCCGGTAAGAGCGATTCATGCGGAGCCTTCCTTCCTGGATCCGCCGGACCAGGAAAATAGAACTGACAGAGCGCCAGGCAGCAATGAAAAAGGCCAGCAGCAGGAGAAGGATAAGAGAAACAAGGGAGACCGGTCCCAGAACATGCAGTGCGTCCAGCCAGCCGCCGGATTCTGCAAAAATCAGCTGACGGAACATTCGGCTGACAAAGATGGCGATCACAATATACAGGGCTATTTCGGCCAGCATAAAGAACTGCCAGCTGCGGCATCGCTCTGCGAAGGAAACAGCATCGGTAAAGAGATCGGGACTGCCGTCATCTGCCTTACAGAAAATTGAAAGCCCATCCTTTTTGCAGACATAATCCCAGCCGTTCTCCTCGAAAAAGGCCTTCTCATCCTCTCCGGCTTTTCCCTTTGATGTCGGGATGATCCTGTAGCGCAGCTGGGCAGGCTCCCCCTGTTCAAAATCTCCGTATATGCCATACAGCTTTCGGACAAAAAGTCCTTCACGGGCCAGATCCTCCAGCCAGGGTATATACAGTTCAAAATCGCTGTCTGTGAATGGTATGATCTTAGTGATCATCTTCAGATTGTATGCCATAATGTCTCAGCCTCCTGCATCTTCCAGACATTTCCTGAGTCGGTTTACTTCCTCTTCAAAACGCTGAGTCCCCTTCGGAGTGATCCGGTATGTAATCATCCGTCCCTGCGAGGAGATCTTCTCGATCAGGCTCTCCTTCTGAAAACTGGACAGAATCGTATACAAGGTGCCTGGACCCATAGACACCCTGCCTCTGGTCAGATCCTTCACATATCCCGCGACCTGCGTTCCGCACATATCCTGACGGTGAAATGCAAGCAGCACATAAAACATGGTCTCAGTCAGGGTTTCAAAAGCCCTCTTTGGCATCACTGGCCTCTCTTTCTTTTTAGTTCTATATGAGCATTGATATCGTTATTCGATATATATGTTTGGATTATATTATCGATTTACGATATTGTCAAGTATAAGCAGTATATGCTTAACAGATTTGTGGGCTGGAGATGACGAGGTGTGTTCAAGGGGGGACGGAGAACAGTGGTTTGCCGGGTATATAGGACATACTCCAGACCAGATATAGAAACTCTGGCAAAATTGGCTGACATTCTTGATGTAGATATATATGAGCTTATATATGGCGTCACATATCAGAAAACACATCTGCCAAATAATATTGTTTCCTAATGGTTACCTAACGAATTTATGCATGACTTTTAACAATTTAGCAACAAAAAAAGTCAGGAAATCAGCGGGTTGCGGAGTTTTCCTGACAATGAAAAAAGCTAACAGGGGGACTCGAATCCT
>CADBQK010000179.1 GCA_902796775.1 uncultured Lachnospiraceae bacterium | reverse complement strand
TCTTTCCGTATCTGGATCACACCTGTATAGGACATATAGTATCTCTTGCCTGTCCGGGTCGGCTTTTCCCCATCTTTCTCCACGTTGTCACTCTTTCTCCTCGTAATAAAGCATCTTGTGCTGCCTGGGCCATAATACTCTCGTGATATACCCCATTACGATCTCCTCTACCGTGATCAGCACAACGTAGACCAGGCAGACACGGAAAACATCATAGAACAGGACCCCGATTGGCAGGGTCCGGACAATGGATACGTTTACCGGAATCGAGAAAACAAAGACCAGAAAAAACATCCAAAGGTTCTCACGGGAGCGCGCGAACGGTACTATCTTGACAAAACACAGTAAAGACACCGCAAATAACAGGTAATAGACTACGGACCTGTGCGTTGTGGCAAGGATAACAGCCATGGGCATCAAAATTGCTGCCGATATATATAGAAAAAGGCTGTTGACAGCTTTTATCCTCATAACATGGACCTCACTCCGATCAGGAATAACAGATACGATACTATCAAAACAGGAAGAAGCAGCTGGAAAAGAAGAATAAAGCAGCATACTGCAATGGTCACAAGTCCGTTGACCCCGCTCCTGCAAAGACGCTTCCGTTTCTGCTTGTCAAATACCGAAGACCTGGCATATTCCGGAAGACGCTCGCAGCTAAGAAACTCCGCCAGAATGCTCATCCCGTCTGCGCCTGGAGCAAACAGCATGTTGATCATACCGTGAAACCCAGCCTGTATTGCAGCAAAGAAAAAAAAGCCTCCGATATCCGGAAACGCAAATGCCAGAAGAAGGAACAATCCCGTTAGCAGTAAGTTGACTTCTATACCAGCGGCGTTGATGTGCGCTCTTCTCTGTCTGCTCTTTATACTCTTCGTACTAAGGTCAACGAACGCATATGGGGCGAATCTCTCGATGCCCGCGCCAAATTCCCATACCTTCCCATTATACCGTACGCAGGCAGCGGCATGTCCTGTCTCGTGAAGGGGGATCGAAAGCAGGAGCCCGAATACGGTTCCGGACAGGATATGGCTTAAGCTGATCTCACCTGTATAACTGACCAAACGGTAGACGCCCAACAGAAAAACGGGAAGCCAGAGGACCGACAGGAACCGGTCGAATATTGAGAAGAACCTGACAAGAGGCGTTGAGGCACGAAATCTTATCAGGCGAATCCTGATCGTTCCTATTCCTTTCCGCTGGATCCTGGATGAACTTGTGAGATCATAATGATCAAAATACCCTAGAAGATTCCTGATTCCGATCTTTGTATGGCTTGTCGGGATCGAGTATGGATCCGTCTTGCCATCAAGCTTCATCAGGAAGTCGAGATCTTCCTTTTTCATCCGGTATGTGCAGTCAGATGATTCATCATAGACCCGGTAGTCATCCGGACCCAGCCGCTCAAAACTGACCCAGTTATTAACGATTGGATATCTCACCTCTTCCACCTGCTTCCTGCTGCCATTACATCATCTCCAGTCCACAGGCACATCCGATAACGTGCCTTGCAGTATTCTCATGCTTTCTCCTACTCCGCGTACTTCCAGGTCTTTTTCCCTGTATCGATGATACAGAGCCGCTCATTTCCGTAGGATCTTCCATCCCGGTAGGTCGAAAAATTATCGAATATAAGAAGGTTTCCTTTCTTCACAGGTTCCTTGACCGGAGTGTGCCCGGTGATCTGGAGCATTTTCGGCATGTACATCCTCACTGAACCATTCAGCGGACGCAGCCAGATCGGGGAATTGTCTACCCAAAGCGCGGGAGGTTTGAGCCTGTTGAGATGGTCGACCGTCCTGTCGACATCTTCCATCTCTTCCTCACCACAGTACTCCCACACAAACTCATATGCCAAGCCGGCATGCGAAAAGATGCAGTCCCCGATACGATGTACGTAAGCCACCCTGTCCCCGGCGATGTCAAAAAGATCAAAGATGCCGGTTTTAGCTGTATACAGCGCATAACCTGAGAATCCCGTCTCGCTTACGTCGTGCATATAGCTGAAATCATGATTGCCGATGCACCAAAGTGTATCAGGGTGGTCCTGATGAAACGCAGCGGCACGCTCAAGTGTCTGCCTGTAAAGGTCGAGCTCAAATTCTTTTCCAAAATCGTCAACAAGGTCGCCAAGGTCCACTGCCATATCTGCTTTTCCGCTGGCGAGTATCTTCTCTGCCCGGTCAAATATCCATGGTTTCAGGTGGACATCTGGTATGATCAGCACTCTTTTCTCTTCTTCGATCTTCATCGCCAGGTCTCCTCACCGGATCATTCAAGGTCTTACGGCTGCCTCAGAATGACAGCTGTTGTAAAGCACTGATCTCCTATCTGCAGGTCCTTGCCAGGAACTTCCTTCCCGCTTCTTCACCAATGCTGTCGATGATAGCTTCCTCAAGTATAGATACCGGAAAGCCCAATCTGCAGTACTGGGCTTTTAGGTCATTGTAGTAGAAGGAACTCGGCATCGAAAGATCTCTTTCTTCATTCATGATATAAGTCATCGCCGTTATCCTCAATGGAACATCTCCATCCATAGTTACGCGTATGTGCGCCTTATTATAGATATACGGGAACCATTCGTACTTATCCAGCTGCTCCTCATCTTCTTCCGAGATCTCCCACACAAGTACCGGCGTATATTTGATTGGATTCCTCTCGATCGTTGCGCTTCTCCTGAACATCAGCCGCCATCCATAAAGTCTTCCGGTTCCTAATACGGTTGCATGGGGGCATCTTTCGGACATCTGCTCAATGGAGAGGTTACTTCCGTATGAAATATAATACTTCTTATCCATCTCCCTGGCCACCCTTCATCGATCGTCTGTCTCTTCTTCTGATACTTCTCCATGCGTCGCTCCAGCAGGCTGACCATGATCTCGGTCTACCCGCATATAGCGTCAGAATCGACCGAATCATCGATCCCATCCGCTAAAATATGCAGGAAGCTGATAATCTTCCCGACTCGGTCAGCCCATTTACTATCGACAAACAATGTATATTGTGCTCATCTTACATCATACTGAACCTCAATATACTCTGTTGATGCATACCTGCTATAGTCGATCTTCCCTTACGATCACTTTATCATATCAGCTTATCTCGTCAAATCATTAATCTCTGGAAGTCTGATCTTATCAATTTGTGTAACCGTTTCCCAGATAATCTCGATTCCATCAAAAAGCCTTTCAATCTCAATCGTTATGTGATATCATGATGGCATTCATAGGCTTGCAAACATCTATCGCTTATAGAAATATACCTGTCAGATGGAGGAATAACTAGCAGTGGGTCGCGCCAATCAAAGATAAAAGATGATAAAGAAGCTGAATTGGGAGATAACGAAGGAAGTACCGCCGGTGGTACTATGTTACCTGTTATCTGCACAATCAGGGATTTCCCAGAATAATTGGAACGCATCTGTCTACGGCAGGACTAAACTCCTTCATGATTTCGGAATCCTTGTGAATCCAATCGCCACAGGGCGGCGATTGCCTGCTGAAGTTTTAGCTACTTGAAAGACTACCTCTTGCCAAGGGTGGTCTTTTTTGTTTACTCTCATCTTATTACTGGCAATAAAAATCCCCATAAGTCTTTACGCTCTTTTTGAACTTCTTGTCGGTAGCACACTGGATCTGTACTCTTCTAATCTTGTTCCATATTTTCTTTGATTTTGATATATTTGCTGCTGTCAATGCTTTGCTTTTCTCCGAATTCAATTCCATAGTTTCTGCTATGCGGAACGGGCCCGCCTTACATAAAGACGGACCCGTTTCGTTCTCTTAACAATGTCGCTGTTCTGACATTCTTTCTCTGATACGAATTCTTATTCGCTTCTCTTGTGTGATTATCAATCACATGTTGTACCAAATGGAAGGTCAAGCTCGAGCCCTCGATAATTTATATGAAGGACTCCAAAAGAGAATGCTGTAGTGCGGGGATGAGCAACGCAAATGCATACGTCTGGATGATAAGCCTATTCCCTGGAGAAATAGGACCACTATCACAGAGCAAAAGGAATCATATCTAATAGTTTCTGTAGGACTACTGAGGAATGTTTTGCTCCCCAACCCTCATTTTCCCTCGAATGCCTTTCGGATAAACATAAGAGCATTTGCCGCGAGTGTATCCATGTCTTCTTCCGTACAGCCATGAGATAGGTCGTGCCATACGCGTATATCTCTTCCAATCTCACCGCCCATTTTTATAAATGGCTCCATCACAACCATCCCTGTGTATCCAATGTCGTTAAGAGCCGCTCCGATCTCTCCCCATGGTATCCTCCCTCCGGAGAACGGAGGCCGGCGATTAGCCTCCCCGATATGGAAATGTCCCAACAGATCTCCCGAAGCACGAATGGCTTCCCCAAAGGAATCTTCCTCTATGTTCATGTGAAAACTATCCAACATCAGCTTGACATTTGGCTTTTCCACTTCTTTTACATAGCGGATCCCCTCTTCGGCCGTATTCAAAAGATATCCTTCAAATCTGTTCAATACTTCCATGCTCAAGGTGATATCGTACTGGATGGCATAATCAGCCAGTTTTCTCATATTTGCGACGCTTCTCTCCCAATCAGCTTTTTTGTCAAACGGGGCAGAATAATCCACCGGCCAATAGGAGTACAACCCGCCACCTAATAGATGTATATCTGCAGCGGCCATCTTTTCAAACATGTCCTTGAATTTATCAAAAGCCTCTTCAACAACTCTATCTTCGCTTGAAGCTATGCAATGCGCCGCATCTGGTCCATATCCACCTGTCAGGATAATTCCTTCTTCCTTAGCCACTTTCCCAAGCTCATGGCAGGTATCGATGGACTCGTTCTGAAAATTCTGGCAGCCTACTTCCAATACGTCAAATCCGAGTTTCTTCACTTTTCTAACATAGGGAACATAGTCCTCTCCCCATTGCCTGCCCCAAAAAGCATAGTAGATTCCATATTTCATCGTAAATATCCCTCCATTAATCATCATCGGGAGCAAAAAACAGCAACCGTTTATTTCCGGGAACCTTCATGCTCTGGATCCGGTTCCCCGAGAATACTGCATCAAATTCATGTTCACGAAAACAGTAATGTACAGTCTTTCGCTGGAAAATAACGGGAATTTTAAGGATTCCATATTCATACAAGCCATATAGGTAGATCCAATTCCCCTTCCTGGTGTATTTCGGTCCCGCTTCTAAAAGGGCTTCTTCCAGTCCTATCCAGTCAGTTCCCTGCGGGAAAAGAATTCGAACAGGCAAGTCTTCTTTCATTTCCAGACTTAATATCCCCTGATGCTGATAGGGGCTTTGGTAAGATAAGAGGGCATGGTCTACATCAAACTGGAGGTTAATGCTGGCAATGCCATTTATCTTAGTTACAATATGTCTGGCAGCCCAGCAAAGGCTGCTGACACCTCCGCCTACGATGTCCCAGTTAAAAGAGATTTCACTGCCGGGCTCGTATTCATGTCCATAAGGGCATGGAAACCCAAAAGCACCACGCATACGTGAAGCCATATGATTTATCGAGCAGTCAAGGCTGGGCTTGTCAGGTATAAAAGAAACATCCAGCAACTGGGCAGGCAATAAATGTGCGTGAATCATTTTATCCGCGCGGTCATAGTAAGTGCTATATCCCGCATTCCCCAGGCAAAGACATGCTTCCAGGTAATCTCCGGTATTATTGATTTCCCCCACCAGATCCGAGCGCTTCATATTCTCCAAACACCAGCCAAAATCCAGGGCCATATCATAATATCCGTTCTCCATGAATGCCTTGACACGCTCCAGGATCTCCATATCCCCGATGAGGCTCCCAAGCATGGCAATGCCAGATATCATGGAGCTTGTTGAATGCAGATG
>CADBQK010000178.1 GCA_902796775.1 uncultured Lachnospiraceae bacterium | reverse complement strand
CCTTCCATTGCCCGGGTCTGTGAGGAACTGGAGAGAAGAAGGATCCATAAAATGGAGATCCGGATCGATAATTTGAAGAGGGTCGACGGAATTGATCTGACAAATGAGGAGAAGGACTGGATCTTTTCTATGGAGAGTCCCGGAAGACCGCATTTGGCCAGGGTGCTGATGCGCAGAGGTTTGGCATGCAGTGTAGATGATGCTTTTTCCAGGTATCTGAATAGTGCGCACTCACCGGTACCGTTTGGAATCAGCCGTATAGAAGCTGCACCCGCGATCGAGGCGGTAAAGGATGCCGGAGGTATCGTCGGATGGGCGCATCCTCTTGGAGGAGAAAGTGACCGGCGGCTAGGGCCGCAGGAGCTAAAAGAGCGTCTTAAGGTGCTGGCGGGTCTGGGTATTCAGGACCTGGAGTGTTATTATTCAAGGTACAGTGCCCAAGAGGAGCTTTTTCTTGCAAATCAGGCAGAAAAGTATGGTCTGCTTATCAGCGGAGGAAGCGATTATCACGGGATAAACAAAACGGTTTTGGCAGGACAGCTGCGCCGCGACGATGTACCGGTGGATATTTCCGGTTTGACTTTGCTGCAGGAGGTGATGGACATTTGAGCCGCTTAACGGTCATTATCCCTGTTTATAATGAAGAAAAGATGATTCCCATAGCAGCAGAAGAGATCCGTAAGGTGCTGCAGGCTGAGGGAATCGGCTATGAAATGATCTTTGTCAATGATGGGTCCACAGACGGCAGCTGGCCTGCAATCTGCCTGGAAGCTGAAAAGAGCAGCAAGATAAAAGGGATCTGTTTTTCACGCAATTTCGGCAAGGAGGCGGCTATGATGGCCGGGCTGAAAAAGGCGTCCGGGGACTGTGCTGTTATTATCGACTGCGACCTCCAGCATCCTCCCGAAAAGATCCCGGAGATGTACAGGCTCTGGGAGGAAGGTTATGAGGTTGTGGAGGGAGTAAAGCAGGACAGAGGCCGGGAGACTCTGCTCCACCGTATCTGCGCAAATGGGTTTTACAAGGTAATCTCCTCGCTGACAAAGCTGAATATGGCGGACGCATCTGATTTCAAATTGATGGACAGGAAGGTTGTGGATATTCTGGCTGCAATGCCCGAGCGGAATACTTTTTTCCGGGCACTTTCCTCCTGGGTCGGTTTTCGCTCTGCTAGTGTGAAATTTACGGTGAGAGAGAGAAAGGAAGGCGTTTCAAAGTGGTCGCCATTCTCCCTGCTGACCTATGCAATCTCCAATATTGTTTCTTTCTCTGCCGCACCCATGCAGGCTGTCACGGTAATGGGTACGCTTTTCCTGGTCATCTCGGTGATCCTTGCTATCCAGTCTCTGGCGATGAAACTGATGGGCAAAGCGCTGGAAGGTTTTACGACTGTTATCCTGATTGAGCTTCTGGTAGGCAGCATCGTAATGATCAGTCTGGGTATCATCGGGTATTATATATCCCAGATGTTTGAAGAATTAAAAGGCCGTCCCCGGTATATCATCTCAGCTGAGACAGGGAAATCGGAGAAAGACGATAACACCGGTCAGGCAGATCCGGATTGAGAGAAATGATCAGTAACTGTTCAGTAACCTGAACAGTTACTTTTTTGCTTTTTTGCAAGACTATCTTGTGAAAAATTCACAAAAATGGTATCATAGATCTAAAGAAAACTGACGAAACAGGAGAAAGGTATTCAAAACAATTTCGAAAAATGATAAGATATCTCTATGGGAAGTGTTTTGAAGCTTACCTGTTTCTGGCAGGGCATCCCGTGAATGCTCAAACGGCAGTTTTGTACGGGTACCGGTCAGATGTTTTTATTTGTAAAGGAGGAAGAGTATGAAGAAACGTGTAGTTGCAGTAGTAATGACGGTAATGATGGCAGCGGGCCTGCTGGCCGGCTGCGGGGGCGGTTCGGGATCTTCTTCAGCAGCGCCTGCAGCATCTGCGGCGTCTGCAGCATCCGATGCAGCGGAGGCATCCGGCAAGGTCTATATGCTGAATTTCAAGCCTGAGATCGACCAGCAGTGGCAGGATCTGGCAGCAGCTTACACAAAGGAGACTGGTGTTCCTGTAACAGTCGTTACCGCAGCTTCCGGTACCTATGACACAACCCTTACATCAGAAATGGCTAAGAGCGAAATGCCTACGATTTTCAATATCGGAAATACCGCAGCAGCCCAGACCTGGGATGAATATGCTCTTGATCTGAAGGACAGCGCATTGTATGAGCATGTACCCGATGGTTTCAAGAATCTGGCAGTTGAGTACAATGGCAAGGTTTCTGCTATTGCAAACTGCTATGAGTGCTATGGTATTATCTACAACAAGACGATCCTGGAAGACTATTGCTCGATGGATGGGGCAGTTGTTGCTTCTGCAGACGAGATCAATAGTCTGGATGTTCTGGAGAAAGTAGCTGATGATATCAACGCCAGAGTGGATGAGATCAATGAGCAGTTTGACACTGCTCTGACGGAAGCCTTTGCATCCGCAGGCCTGGATGACGGCAGTTCCTGGAGATTCTCCGGCCATCTTGCCAATATGCCTCTTTACTATGAGTTTAAGGATGCCGGCGCTGATCTTCTGGCCGGCCAGGGTGAGATCGAGGGCAAGTATCTGGATAACTACAAGAGAGTCTGGGATATGTATGTCAGAGACAGCGCTGCTGATCCTAAGACACTGGATAACGGCACCTACAATGCAGAGCAGGAGTTCGGCATGGGCGAGGCAGTGTTCTATCAGAATGGTGACTGGGAGTACTCTGCGCTTACAGATGAAGCAAATGGTTATGATGTAACAGCAGATGATATTGCAATGATGCCGATCTATTTTGGCGCTGAAGATGATAAGGAAGGTCTCTGCGTCGGTACAGAGAATCACTGGGCTGTCAATGCAAAGGCTCCTCAGGAAGATATCGATGCTACCCTGGCATTCCTGGAGTGGGTCATCACATCCGACACCGGCCGTGACGCGATGGCAAACAAGATGGGCCTTGTGGTTCCGTTTGATACTTTCACCGGCGAATATGAGGGATCTAATGTACTGGCTGCCTGCGCGTCCAAGTATGCAGCAGACGGTAAGGATGCTGTTATGTGGTCCTTCAATGCGACTCCGAATGTAGATACCTGGAGAAAAGGTGTTGTCTCAGCTCTTACTGCCTATACCGCAGGTTCCGGTGACTGGGATGCTGTTGTGACAGCTTTCACCGAAGGCTGGGCAACAGAGTGGAAAAACGTTCAGGAAGCTCAGTAAGTGCTGTTCAGTTTTCCTCACATCTGGAAGAGGCTGATTATCTGTTTCATAGTCTTTCAGATCCGCTATTATGAGATGTGCGGCGGAGACGGCAGCAGTTAGGGATCATTCCCACAACACGATATAATTCTTACAGCTGCCCCGTTAGATACCTGATACCTGGCGGGGCGGCTTGCTTTCCCCGGAACTGTTTCAGCAGGCTGTATAGTGTGCGGCAGTTCCCTGGCACGGGAGGACATCTGTTATGAGTAAAAACTACAAAAAATACTGGCCGCTTTTTCTTCTGCCAACAATGGCCGCTTTTGCACTGGGGTTTGTGTTTCCCTTTGCATATGGTATTTTTCTGTCCTTCTGCAAGTTTACAACGGTTACGGACTGGAAATGGGTCGGCTTATCCAATTACAGCAAGATTCTCTTTGTGAATGGCAAACTGGATACGGCCTTTCTGCATTCGATCTGGTATACAGCATTGTTTACGGTCGTGACGGTGATCGTGATCAATGTTGCATCCTTTGCGATTGCGATGGCATTGACTAAAGGGATCCGGGGAACGAATCTGTTCCGTACATCCTTTTTCCTGCCGAATCTGATCGGCGGAATCGTGCTTTCTTATGTATGGCTGATGATTTTCAACAGCGTTCTGGCCAAATATTCCCTGACGATCGTGACTACCCAGTGGACAGCATTCTGGGGACTGACAGCCGTTGTTTGCTGGCAGCAGATCGGATACATGATGATCATCTATGTGGCAGGCATCCAGAATATCCCCGGTGATCTGCTGGAGGCAGCCCGGATCGACGGAGCCAATTCGGCTCAGCTTCTGAAGGATATTATTCTGCCGATGCTGCGTCCGACGATTACGATCTGCACTTTCCTGACACTGACGAATGGGTTCAAACTCTTTGATCAGAACCTGGCTTTGACAGGAGGCAAGCCGGGCGGTTCATCCGAGCTCCTGGCTTTGAATATCTATAATACGATGTATGGCAAGACCGGATGGCAGGGTGTCGGCCAGGCAAAGGCTGTGATCTTCTTTATCATGGTGGCAATCATTGCGATTATTCAGAATAAGCTGACGACCAGAGGGGAGGTGGAGCGCTGATGGCAGCAAAAGATACTGTTTCTGCAGCCAGACAGGCAAAGCATGGCGGGGTTCTGACAGCGGTCTTTACCGTCCTGTCGCTCCTGTGGATCTCTCCGCTCCTGATCGTACTGCTCAATTCTTTCAAGAGAAAAGCATATATCTTTAAAAATCCTTTCGGGATCAGTAATGTATCCGTTTTCAAGAGCTATCCCAAATGGAGAGCTGGCATCCGTAAGACTTTTGTTGGCTTCCTGAACTATGCAAATGCAGTCAAAAAGACCAATTTCTTTGTCAGCTTCGGCAATTCCCTCTTGATTACGGTCGGCTCGGTCTTCCTGATCGTGCTGTGCTGTTCGATGTGTGCCTGGTATATCGTACGCGTTAAGAATAAGGTGACAGGTGCGGCTTACGTGCTTTGCCTGTTCTCTATGATCGTCCCGTTCCAGATGGTCATGTTCACACTTTCCAAGCTGGCAAATATGATGCATCTTTCCAACCCGCTTGGTATCATCATCGTTTATCTGGGATTCGGAGCAGGTTTGGCAGTGTTTATGTTTACAGGTTTTGTGAAGGATATTCCCATGGAAATCGAGGAAGCTGCCATGATCGATGGCTGTTCTCCGGTGCAGACCTTCTTTTATGTCGTATTTCCGATTATGAAGCCTTCTGCTATTACCGTCGCGATCCTGGATGCCATGTGGATCTGGAATGATTACCTGCTGCCTTATCTGGTGCTGAATATCAACAAGTACAAGACTATTCCAATTGCAGTGCAGTTTTTGCAGCAGTCGCATGGACAGATTGACTGGGGTGCGATGATGGCGGCACTGGTAATGGCAATTGTGCCGATCGTTATCTTTTATATTGCAGTCCAGAAATATATCATTGAAGGTGTTGTAGCCGGAGCGGTGAAAGGGTAGTTTTTATGAGAGCGAGCGGTATCCTGATGCCGGTTTTTGCGCTTCCGGGGCCTTACGGCATAGGCTGTTTTTCGGAGGAAGCCTATCGCTTCGCCGATTTTCTGGAGGAGGCTGGCCAGCATTACTGGCAGATCCTTCCTTTAGGTCCGACCGGGTACGGGGATTCTCCGTATTCTCCATTTTCTACGTTTGCAGGGAATCCCTACTTTATTGATCTGCAGTATTTTGTCCGAAACGGGCTGCTCACAAGTGCAGAATGCAGAGAGACTTTCGTCGGACGGGAAGACGGCAGGATCGATTACGGACTCCTGTATCGTACCAGAGTTCCGCTGATGCGGGAGGCTTACCGCAGATGGAAGCAGACCGGAAGCAGGTGCAGGGATCTGGATGATTATTATGTTTTCCGGGAGGAAAATGCCTGCTGGCTGGATGACTATGCACTGTTCATGGCTTTGAAAGAGCATTATGGGGGTGCATCGATTGACAGCTGGCCGCGGGAGATCCGTGAACGCAGTCCCGGTGCGCTTATGCAGGCCAGACAGGAGCTGGATGAAGAGGTCCGGATCCAAAGCTTTGTGCAGTATGTCTTCGAAAAGCAGTGGATGGAGCTGAAAGCCTATGTAAACAGCAAGGGCATCAGGATCATCGGGGACATTCCGATTTATGTATCTTCAGACAGTGCGGATTTCTGGGCAGATTCGCGGCTTTTCATAAAGGGAAAAGATGGCGGGAAAGCTCCGGTCGCCGGTGTGCCGCCGGACGGGTTTTCTGCAACCGGACAGCTCTGGGGCAATCCTTTGTATGACTGGGAGAAGCACAGGGCAGACGGCTATAGCTGGTGGCTGGAACGGATCGGCCGCTGTGCAAAGATCTATGATGTATTGCGGATTGACCATTTTCGCGGATTTGACGAGTATTTCTGCATCCCCGGCGATGCAGATTCAGCAGCCGGCGGACATTGGGAAAAAGGACCCGGGATGGATCTGTTCAGACATGTAAAAGCAGCATATCCCCGTCTGAATATCATAGCAGAAGACCTTGGATATATGTCGGATTCGGTGAAGAAGCTGGTCAGCGATACAGGCTTTCCTAATATGAAGGTGCTGGAGTTTGCTTTCGACTCACGAGATGTTGGGGAGAAAGAGCCTCATATGCCCCATGCTTATGAGAGTAATTGTGTGGCGTATACAGGGACTCATGATAATGAGACACTGATACAGTGGCTGGGCAGCATCCGGCCGGCTGAAAAAGAGAAACTGATGGATTATGTCGGGGCTGAGCCGGGCGAAGATCTCCAGGGAATTGCCTGGAAGGTCATCAGATCGCTGCAGGCTTCCCATGCGGAGCTATGCGTGATCCCTGCCTGGGATTGGATCGGTCTTGGAGCTGAGGCCAGGATCAACAAGCCCGGCAGTTCTTCCGGGAACTGGACGTGGAGGGCTGCGCCGGATGCTTTTGACAGCACTCTGGCGGCTCGTATCCGGCATCTTTGCCGGACATACGGAAGATAAGAGGAAAACAGGAAGGAGGAGAAAAGTTGACCATAAGAGATATTGCGGACATTTGCAATGTTAGTATCAGCACCGTGTCCCGGGCTATGAATAATGCCCCGGGAATCAATGCACAGACGAGAGAGAAGATCCTGAAGGTTGTGAAGGATCTGGCATATGTTCCGAATAATAGTGCCAGGAACCTGAAACGCCTCAATTCTCATACGATCGCAATGCTGATCAAAGGATATAACAATCCCTTCTTCCAGAGTATGCTTCCCAGCTTTCAGGAAGAGTTTTCCGGTTCGGATTACCAGTTTATCGTTCATTTCATGCGTGAAGATGACGATGAACTCTTCGAAGCTGAGCAGCTGGTAAAGGAAAAGCGGCTTAGAGGGATCATTTTTCTGGGCGGAATTGTTCCGGATCCGGACACTGTTATGATGAGGATCGGAGTTCCCTGTGTATTCTGCTCTGTAGCCGGCCTGGAGAATGATAAAAAAGAGAAGTTCCCTGTCGTCTCCATTGATGATGAGAAGGAGGCTGAGAGGGCTGTCGATTATCTTTGCCGGAAGGGACATCGCCGTATTGCCATGATTGCAGGCCGGCCGGATGATACGACAGTAGCTATGCGGCGTTTGAAGGGGTACAAAAACGCACTGGAAAAAAACGGGATCGCTTTTGATGAATCACTGATCGGTTATATGCGTCCGGATATCATGGAGTATACCGAGGCAAATGGATACAGGACAGCCATGGACATGCTTAGTGCAGGGCTTGACATGACAGCGTTCTTCGTTATTTCTGACCGTATGGCTATGGGAGTGTATAAAGCAATATATGATTATGGGAAGAGGATTCCCGAAGACTATTCCGTGATAGGATTCGACGGAATCGAGGCTTCCAAATATATGACGCCGGCTCTGACTACGATGGCTCAGCCCGGGGAAGAGATGGCGTATTCCAGTATTGGGATCCTGATGGATCTGATTGCAGGGAAACCGGTTAAAAAGCGTATTGTTTACACAGCACAGCTGACAGAAAGGAGTTCTGTACGCGGTATATTGTCTGCTTTATAACAATCTTTTGCTGAAACTATCGATAAAAATCCGATTTTGTGTTATAATGAATGAGTCTATAAGTGTCAATGTATTTTGCTGTTTATTATTTCGGATGATAGAAAACATAATGGGTTGATATAGCTAGGTTGTATGGGAAGAGCGATGAATAGGAGATCAATACATGTACAGAGAAAAGCTTGAGACTATTCTGGAACAGTATGTCAGCCGTTTTGGAGAGATGAATGAGCGTGGAAAGAATAAACCGGATGCCGCCTATAAGTGGAGAGTTCTGGATGCTGCGCAGAAGCTGAATCTGGATGCGGAGGATCTGCTGCTGGAGTTCGAGTGCCTGGCGGAAAGCACGAGCAAGCTGATGGAGAGCAGCCGGATCCAGCCTACCGGAGGGATCACGATTCTCCTTCAGCATGATGAAGAGACGGAATTTGTCCGCAATGCATTCAAAAAACTCCTGGCAGATGATGGCGGCGATATCGATGCCAGACAGGGCAGAGTGGAGGATTTCATTGATGATATCAACCGGCATCTGTCTATGTACCTTGAAAAGATCGATATTTACAGACAGACACTCAACAGTGCTATCGGGTACCTGAGCCTTCTGCGGCCATCGGAGAACTATTTCTATAAGCCGACGGTAGCGGACAGCTGGGCGATGAGCATAGAGTTTTCCGAGGACTTTGGGCATGCGAAGACCTTCTCTCTCCGGAAGTATTACAAGATGTGCGACGAGCTGAGGGAGGTACTGCAGGAGTTTCCGGATGTGATAGCTCTGCATGAAAAACGCATGCAGGAGGAGGAGATCCAGACAGACGATGATCTGCATATGCTGGTTTATGACATCATGTTCTGCTGTGATGCCTACAGTCTGGATCCTAACAAAGAGAAGATGACTGTCAAGGAGCGTTTGAGCCGGGCAGTGATCCGAGAAGAGAGAGACAGTCTGATGGATAAGCTTCTTGCAGTAGAGGAGCGTCTGCAGACTCTCGGGACAGATTTCGAGCTTCCGGACCCGGTCGGTGAGAAGGTAACGCACAAGACTTTTGGAGAAGGGGTCATCACCGCCTGCAATGACGGGAGGATGAATATTGATTTTGGGAATGCTGTAAAGAAATTTCAGTATCCGGATGCCTTTGCAAAGGGTTTCCTGATAACGGAAAATGCGGCATACATGAGCCGCTTCCAGGAAAAAGCGGATATGATGACTGAGCGGAGGCAGCTGGAGCGTGAAAAGCTCAGGCTGGAGGATTCGCTGCGGCATATCGGGTAGGACTGTCTGACGTTATGCAGCGGGAGCATTCCGCTGTACTGTTTATGATATCGAATTGAAAGCGAGAGTCCGGATGGATAAAAGGCGGGAGGGGATCCCGCCTTTTGACGTAACCGGATTCGTAAAGCTTTATCTTTTTGATAGGCAGGAGCGCTCTTCTTCAGTTTTGTAATTTCCTGTTGTATATGGAGGTAATATAAGGTGGATCTGAAAGTGATCGCACATATTTACACGGATTTTGACGAAAAGTTCGGGATTCCCAGACAGAGCGGGCTGGCGCCCTCTTTGAAGGGACGGATCGTATTTGAGAAGCCTTACCGGGATCCTAACTGCGTGCGGGATCTGGATGGATACGATTATATCTGGTTATTGTGGCATTTTTCACAAGTGCCGGAGGATAAGGGGTATTCGCCGATGGTGAGGCCGCCGCGGCTGGGCGGGAACCGGAGGGTCGGTGTATTTGCCTCCCGTTCGCCGTTCAGGCCCAATCCAATCGGGCTGTCCTGTGTGAAGCTGGAGAAAGTGGAGCCTGATACCCCAAAAGGTCCTGTGCTTTATGTCAGCGGAATCGATATGCTTAATGGCACACCAATCTTTGATATCAAACCGTATCAGCCGGGAAGCGAGGCTCATCCGCAGGCCCGGGGCGGGTTCGCCCAGGGATATGCCGGATACCGGCTCAAGGTGGAATGTCCGGAAAAGATCCTGGCTGTGCTGCCGGAGGAGATGCATTCCGGTCTGCTGGAAACACTGGCTCTTGATCCGCGGCCGGGATATCAGCATGATGAGATGCGAACATACGGGATCCTTTATGCAGGCTATAATGTCACGTTCCAGGTGGGGAGAGATAATCTTGTTGTGACAGGGATAGAAAAGGCCGTCCGGTAATAGGGCGGCCTGTTTTTGTAAAAAGGAAATATAAAAGACAAAGGGACCGAGTTGAGCAGGTTTACAATTGATCTGCCAGCTGGTAGATCAGGGCTTCGGTCTTTTCCCAGCCCAGACAGGGGTCTGTAATGGATTGTCCGAAAACACCGTCACCGATGCTCTGGCTGCCGTCTTCAAGGTAGCTTTCGATCATTAATCCCTTCACCATTCGGCAGATCTCATCGGAGTGTCTGCGGCTGTGCAGGACTTCGCTGGCGATCCGGATCTGTTCCAGATACTGCTTGCCGGAGTTGGAATGGTTGGTGTCAACAATGCAGGCAGGATTCTCCAGACCTTTATTGGTGTAATTCTCATAGAGCCTGCGCAGATCTTCAAAGTGATAGTTGGCCGTGGTCGTCCCGTGACGATTAACGGAACCGCGCAGGATGGCGTGGGCAAAGGGATTGCCGTGGGTATGGACTTCCCAGCCCCGGTAGACAAAGGTCTGGGCACTCTGGGCTGCTTCGATGGAATTAAGCATAACGGAGATGTCGCCGCTGGTCGGGTTTTTCATACCGCAGGGGATACCGATACCGCTGGCTGTCATTCGGTGAAGCTGGTCTTCCACAGATCGTGCTCCGACGGCGACATAGCTGAGCAGATCGGACAGATAGCGGTGATTTTCCGGATAGAGCATCTCATCCGCTGTTGTCATACCGGTTTCTTCCAGAACACGGGCGTGCAGACGCCGGATCGACAGCAGTCCCTCCAGAAGATCAGACTTCTTTTCCGGGTCCGGCTGATGCAGCATCCCTTTATAGCCCTTGCCTGTTGTGCGCGGTTTGTTTGTATAGATTCTGGGAATCATCAGGATTTTGTCTGCAACTTTCTCCTGTACCCTTGCCAGTCTGTGAACATACTCCATAACCGGTTCTTCGCTGTCTGCGGAGCAGGGTCCTATGACCAGGAGAAACTTATCCGATTTTCCAGTAAAGATTTTCTGGATTTCTTCATCTCTGGCTTCTTTTACAGCTGCTAGTTCATCCGATACAGGATATTCGCTCTTTATTTCTGCGGGAATCGGCAGTTTTCTGACGAATTCCATCTGCATTAATTCCATACCCAATCCTAACACCTCCAAATATCCGGGAATGCTGATTCCTATCCAGTATAGCCCTGCGGCGCGGTTTCGTCAACGTTATCCATCCGTGACATTTTGCCAGATAAAGCTCTGGCAGCAGTCCCTTCCGGGGGCAGGAGACAAAAAGCCCGCTGCTTCGGAACGAAGCGGCGGGCGGTAAAAGGTACCGGTATCTGATCAGCTTCGAAAAATCATGCCTTCCAGAGAGAATGCAGGTTGCAGTATGCATAAACAGCCTTGAGCTCATCACCTTCACACAAAGAAAAGCATACTTTCGGCTCCTCTCCGGGAGACAAAGCCTTTCGCTGATTACCATATTTTGTCTGGATAGCTACCCATTCAATATAATGCTCAGGCAGCATAGGGTGTGCTGTTGAACCTACAGTTACATGCACACAATTTCCTTCAACAGAGAAAACGGGTACATGTTTTTCAAGAGCAGCGTCTGTTTCACCCGGGACAAGGGCCTTCATAGGTTCACCGCAGCAAACGATCGGGGCTCCGGTCTCTTTTACTACAGCAACGATCTGCCCGCAGTGGGAACACTGATAAAACTTCATATCCATAGTTTGGACCTCCTCGTATTTAATAGAACATTGCAGAATAGTTTCTGCAGATTAGCGAAAAGCCTTTTTTGTAATTGGGATATAGTTTATTCTAAAATGCCGGATTATTATTGTCAAGAATATTCTACTAATGAGAGATAATAGAATCAAAATGATCACCGTTTCATTATCAATAGATAAGTAGTAAAAAGTGCAGTTTTATGCTATACTACAAAACAATTACGGGAAAGAAAAAGTCAGGCATTATCTCTGGAGGGAAAGCATGTACCGGATCATTTCGAAGATATTGATGTATGGCAGTATGCCTCAGGACAGTATCCTGATGCAGATGGGGGATATCTGCAGGCAGATGGACAAAGGGACACAGGACCGGGAGGAACTGAAGACCAGGGCGTTTGCCCAGGTAAAGAGGATTCTGATCCTGGGGACGGATTATGCATTTGATAAAAATCTCTGGCACAATTATCTGACTTACCTGCTGATTACACAGGAAAATCCTTTCAGTCTGACCTGTGAGAAGGTAGGCGCTAGTGTCGGGAGCGTCAATGCTTTTGCCAAGGCGGATTTCAAAGCTTTTAAAGAATTGTTTGACTATGATTTCGGACCGCTGGAGACTTTTCTGGGCGTAGATTGCTTTACCAGGATCGAGAACTACCAGGCTATTGAAAAGAAGGAGCTGATGTATAACAAAAATGTCAGCGAGAAGGTGCGTGCACTGAGCGAAAAGCTGGAGCAGGCGGCTGATGAGGAGGAATTCTTTGACAGCGTGACCGGGTTCTATAAGGATTACGGTGTAGGGATGTTCGGCCTGAACAAGGCGTTTCGTATTAAGCCGGCTGGTATCGGCAAGGTGGAATTTATCCCGATCAACAACATGGACCAGGTGATGCTTGACGATCTGGTGGGGTATGAGATCCAGAAGAAAAAGCTGATCGACAATACAGAGGCGTTTGTCAGCGGACGCAGGGCGAATAATGTCCTTCTCTTCGGTGATGCCGGTACCGGAAAGTCTACGAGTGTGAAGGCAATCGTAAACCAGTACTATGACCGCGGTCTGCGCATGATCGAGATCTACAAGCACCAGTTCCAGGATCTGTCCAATGTGATAGCGCAGGTTAAAAACCGGAATTACCGCTTTATCATCTATATGGATGATCTGTCTTTTGAGGAGAATGAAGTGGAGTACAAGTTCCTGAAGGCAGTCATTGAGGGAGGTGTAGAGACAAAACCGGAAAACATCCTGATCTATGCCACCTCTAACCGGCGTCATCTGATTCGCGAGACCTGGAATGACCGGAATGATATGGAGTTTGAGAATGACCTGCACCGGTCCGATACGATGGAGGAGAAGCTCTCTCTCTTTGCCCGTTTCGGAGTGCAGATCAGTTACATGAAGCCCTCCAGGAAAGAGTTCAACCAGATTGTTATTGAACTGGCAAGGAGGAACGGCATTACACTCAGCGATGAACAGTTGAAGGCAGAAGCCAACAAATGGGAGCTTGCCCACGGCGGCATCTCCGGCAGGACAGCCCAGCAGTTTATCGATTATGTACTGGGGACCATGCAGGCTGTAGAAACGGTGTAAAGAGAAAGGGTGACTATTCAGAACCCCATGGCATTCGGGATGATGAAAAGTTATTAAGAAATAAAGCATGCTGTACAGGATAAATGATGGTACTCTGATGGCAGGCGGGAAAATGCTGCTGCAGCATTTTGATTTTGAGATCAGGAGCGGACAGCATATCGCCCTCGTCGGGGTGAATGGTGCAGGTAAGACGACACTCCTGCGGCTGATCAATGGAGAGCTGGCTCTGGAAAGAGACGATTACAGGCAGGGAAAAGGGATTTTTTCGGACGGAGTCTATCGCACAGGGATACTCAAACAAAACCCCTTCGGGTATGTCGGAGGGGGAGAGGAGCAGACTCTGCCTGCTTATAAGGATACAGAGCCGGCTGATGATTGGGATCTTACCGGTGAAGAATATCTTGGATTTGAGGTGCCGGGACAGGAAATCGTACAGGAGTACGACGATATGGATATCAGGATCGATCGGGAAAAGGAGCTTGGCCGCCTTATGCATGGCCTGGCCCTTTCCCGGGAGGATCTGGAGAAATCTGTCCGGGAGCTTTCCGGCGGACAGCAGACAAAACTGGCTCTTATAAAGCTGATCCTGGATTCGCCGGATATCCTGCTGCTGGATGAACCGACCAATCATCTGGATGTAGATGCATTGATGTGGCTGGAGGAGTTTATCCGCAATTATCGCGGAGCTGTGGTCATGGTTTCCCATGACCGCTATTTTTTGGACGAAACAGCGCAGGTCGTCTATGAGCTTACCTCCGGAAAACTGGTGAGATATCAGGGTAATTATACACAGTATCGGAATCAGAAACGGAAAAAAGATGCGCTGCTGCGGCGCAAATATGAGCAGCAGCAGAAGGAGATCGAGCGACTGGAGAAGCTCATTACCCGGTTTAAAAACAGACCCAGGAAGGCAGCTTTTGCCAGAAGCCGGAAGACAATACTGGATAGAATGGAGCGTGTGCCCAAACCGGAGCGCGCACCGGACCACATCTTTGCTGGTGAGATCCTGCCGGACCACACAGGTCCGAAGTGGGTAGTCGAGGCCGATAAACTTTGCCCGGGATATGAAAACCTTCCCCTTTTTGAGCTGTCCATGCGGATCCGGAGGGGGCAGAAGATTGGTGTGATCGGGCCGAATGGTGCAGGGAAGACGACGCTTCTTAAGACAGTGGCCGGCCGTTTATCTCCTGTATCCGGGAAATGTCTGCTAAATGAAGGAGTGGAGATCGGATATTTTGACCAGATGGTAAGTCTGGAAGAGATAGGGGGATCTGATTCTCTTTCAGATGGATCCGGCCGGGATGTGACCGTGCTTTCATTTTTCAGGAAACAGTTTCCCCTGATGGAGGAGGGGGAAATCCGGAAATACCTGGCCGGCTATCTGTTTCGGGGCAGGGATACAGGGAAGGAGCTTTCCATGCTCTCCGGCGGAGAGAAGGCGAGACTGGCACTTGCCGCAATCCTGGGAAAGAAGCCGAATTTTCTGATGCTGGATGAGCCCACAAATCATATGGACATACCAGCCAGAGAGACACTGGAGTCTGCATTTCAGGCGTATAGAGGAACGATTTTGTTTATCTCCCATGACCGGTACTTTACAGAGCAGGTTGCTGATTCATTGCTTATCATTAACCCGGGCTCAGATGGCGGGATGGGAAGTGTCCGGTATTATCCGTTCGGGTACCGCCACTATATGGAAAGATTAAAAGCACTGCAGAAAGCTGCAGGCTGGCAGAAGCCGGCTGCCGGCTCTGATGATCAGCAGGGAAATGAGAACAAAGAGGAAATCAGGAATACAGACAGGCAGCTGTCATCTTCCATGAGCAGTCTGTCTGCGCTGGTACAGGCAGAGGACGCTGCGCTTATTGAAGGTCTGCAGAAGGTGCCGGAGAAAACACCCATGCAAGCCCGGCAGATGAGTACTGCTGAGGCACAGTATGACTGGGAAATGACACTGGCAAAACGGGCTTTGGAAGAAGCCCGGGCGAAGGTGACACGCTGTGAGCAGACTCTGGCAGAGGCACAGATCCGGGAATGGGCAGCCTTTGGTGCAGGAGAAGAACCAGGAGAATGGACGGGAGACAATACTGCTGAGTTTCTGACAGCAGCACAGGCGGAGGAAGAACTTCAGAAAGCCCGGGAAGAATATCAGGCAAGCTCTATTATCTGGTATGATCTCTGGCAGGAAACACATCCTGATCCGGAATAGTACCTGTTAAGAAACACAAGCTCCGTTCATTCGCTTTTCTTTATGCCCGGCAAAGGTAGAGAACTGTCTCAGGCAACCAGAAACGGGTATTTCTTTACACTGTACAGGGGAACAAAGGGGAGAATGATCGGAACGGTGCGCACATATTCCTGGTATTCGGGATCTTCACCATAATTGCGGTCCTGGCGGATCTCGAGACGTCTTGCACCGCTGAACATGACCCACATGATGAGCACAAAACCGAGGAGCGCCGGTATCCATTGCTGCGCTCCTTTCATGGCAGTCGTTCCGGTCAGCAGCATCCCAAGCCAGATCAAAAGCTCACCCAGATAATTGGGGCAGCGTACCAGACGGTAAACGCCCGTATCTACAAAACGCCGGCTGTTTTTCTTTTTTGCTCTGCTTTTCTGAAAATCTGCCGCTAATTCCAGGATGACCCCGGCGGCCATAATGACCAGACCCGCCCAGAGCATGCCGTCTGCAGGAGCCCCATTCTGCAGGCGGAAATAAAGAGGGATCGTCATCAGAGTATACAGAATAAAGCACAGTAACCAGATCATGATCTTGGCGATCACAGGCATCTTTTTGCTGCGTTCCATCTCTGGATTCAGCACCTTGCGGTATCCCGGGCTTTTCATCTCGCGGATCAGGAGGAAGAGAGCCAGGCGCAGGCCATATGCAATCAGCAGCAGACAGGCGAGCAGTTCAGGCAGCTTAAGGCTCTGGCGAAATCCAACAGCCAGCACTGCACCGATCGCTGCAATGGAAAGGCCGTAGCCCACAGAGAAAAACCAGATGTACATGTGAAATCCAATAGCACTGGTCAGCGCACTGACCAGAAGAACGATCAGAATGCTCATGATGGATAAATCCTTTCTGAAATAGTAACCTGCACTTATATATCTGTATCGTATCCGAAAAATACTTTCTTGAAAAAATATTTTGTCTTTTCCGGCCCCAGGCACTTCTTAAACACATCGGTAGAAAGTCCGCCCTTGTCCACCAGACCGTTTGCATAATCGCGGATCAGAGACCTTTTTTTCTCTTTTGCTGTATCATCCAGCTCGGGGGAGACAGCCGCAAACTTTGCAAAGCACTCTGCACTATCCGTGAATAGTTTTTGCAGGCGCATATCTTCCCTGGCTCTTCCGGTTTTTGAGGAAGAGATTGTCATCAGATCGTCGTACCATGCCCTGGCCCTGGGAGCGTTTTTAAGATCACTGTATCCCGCGTGGATTTGTGAAAGTTCTTTCAGGATTTCCTGGTAGGCAGGATCGGAGCTGTTTTCTGTCAGGTCATAGAAATCCAGGATCGCCTTACGTTTTGAGAGCGTAAAGATATAGTCTGCGCTCATCAGCGGAAGGTCCTTTTTAAGAGGAGTCACTACAAAGGAGAGCATCTGCATGACCCCTATGTTTACCGTCATGATGGACAGATTTCCTACTCCTTCGATTTGGTATTTTTTTACCTTAAATGTCATGATACCGTAGATTCTGATCTTGCCAAGCTCTCCTG
>CADBQK010000177.1 GCA_902796775.1 uncultured Lachnospiraceae bacterium | reverse complement strand
CCCTTCACTTCACTCCCCCGCTTTCCGTTGATCATCGTAACAGTTCTTTCGAAATTCCGGTATTATTCCATCTAGTATAGTATGATTTCGCCCTGATGTCAAAGTAAAAGCAGGTCATCTTGACCACAGTAAAAAACCGAATGGAGGAAAGTAAGAAGTTTTTTTAAAAAATTAGCACTCACCTATTGACAGTGCTAACAAAAGGTGTTATAGTACGCATAGAACAAAGATAACAAGAAGCACACCGATCATAAACCGGGGCTTTTATCTAACATATGTATATGATTTCAAAGGAGGAATAGATGATGTTAATGCCTAGTATTTTTGGAGAGCGTTTATTTGATGATTTTATGGGTGGTTTCCCGTATCTTTCTTCCAGAAAAGTACTGGATATGCCGACACAGAGTGTCATGAGGACAGATGTGAAAGATACCGGCAGCAATTATGAGCTTCTGATCGACCTGCCGGGCTACAAGAAGGAAGATGTCAAAGCACAGCTCAAAGATGGTTATCTGACCATCAGCGCCGCAACGGAAACGAGTAATGACGAGAAAGATGAGAACGGTAAGTACCTCCGCAAAGAGCGCTACACTGGTTCAGTCAGCAGGAGTTATTATGTAGGAGAGAACCTTCAGGAAGAAGACATCCACGCCCGCTTCGATAACGGCATCCTGACTCTCACCTTCCCGAAGGAAGCACCTAAAAAGATTGAAGAAGAGAAATATATCAGCATCGAAGGATAATCCTTAGATATCCGGATGCCCTGCCTTATAATGGTACGGCATATATAGATACCAGTACATGATTCAGGGGCTGTGAAGAGTGAGGTATAAATGAACCCCATTCTTCACAGCCCCGTTTTACTGCATATTTTCTGTCTCCGGCAAATATCTGCTCAGCTTTTTGCAAGAAATGCCTGCACTTCTTCCAGTTTTTCCTCTCCGATCCGCCTGCCAATGTCATAGACACGCTGCAGCTCGTCCGGATCATGCTCGATATTGGGAATACATAGGGAAGCATCCGGCTGGATTATGAAAGCTTTTCCCTCCTTTGCCTGCCGGTGAACGTATTTAAGAGCACGATTATAACGGAAATGCCTGGTCGCCACTGCCCGGACAAACTCCGGATAATGGCGGTAGCGAGCCCGTATCAGCGGCAGCATACTGTTCTTTTTCTTGACGAAATCCGGCGGCTGCGTCAGGATTACGACATTCTGCTCATACCCCAGCGCCTCCATCCGGCGCAGCGGAATAGAATCTGCTACACCGCCGTCGAGCAGTTCATACCCTCCTACCCGGACGATCCGGGATACCAGCGGCATAGATGCACCAGCCCGCATCCACTCCAGTTCTTCATCATTCACTTTATCCATCCGGTGGACTACAGCCTTGCCGGTTTTCACATCCGTACATACCAGGTAAAAGGCCATCGGGTTTTCCTCAAACGTCTTCCCATCAAAAATATCCAGCTCAAAAGGCAGTGTATGATAGGCAAACCCGGCATTGAAAATATCACCTGTCCTGATAAGGCTGCGGAAACTGCAAAAGCGCGGATCTTTTGCAAAGCGTTTGTTGTAACGCAGTGTCCGCCCAATCTGATGTGATTTATAATTACAGCCGAAAGTAGCTCCGGCCGAGACACCGATCGCACCGTCAAATACAACTCCATTTTCCATAAGTACATCTGTCACGCCCGCCGTAAACATTCCCCGCATGGATCCGCCTTCCATCACCAGTCCTTTTTTCATAAAGCGTATCTCTCCCTTCCCCGATCAATCCGGTCTTTTATATGTCAGCAAAACTGCACGATCCTGCATGAACAACTGAACAGTTTCTGTATACCCTCCGGCAGACAAAGCTTCATCATCAGCTATTTTAATAAGTCTACAGGATATGATAAAAAGATACAAGCGGATACCTCTCTTTTTTTGTCATGGCATCTGTTTTTCATACCATTTTTCTATAGTTTTGATGATCGCCAGAATAGCATCCAAAAAAATGCAAATAATCTGCTCTATTTTCCGTATTATTACCTTGCTCTTTTTCTGAAAACGTCTTATAATTACGAATGATGCGCATTTTGCGGAGAAGATAATTTTTCGCATTTATTATTTATATTGATAGATTGATTTTAGATATATTCAGGTGTTCCTCATGAAAAATTTCCGGAAAGTGGCAGGAATCTTCCTCGCCATCGATGTTGTGCTTGCACTTTGCGCTCTGTACTTCTTTATCTCAATAAAGTATAAGGATCAATTCCTTCCCAATACCTATATCAATGGGATCGATGTAAGTGATCTGTCTATCGACCAGGCAAAAGAAAAAATCGCAAAAACATATGAAGATTATAAGCTGGTAGTAAAATTCCGCGAAGATAAGACCGAAGAATTGACTCGTGAAGCAATCGACTACCACTATGCTCCGGCTGGCGAGATCGAAACTCTTCTGGAAAAGCAAAGTCCCCTGGCACTGATCATCAGCGATATCCATATGTCAGACTATACAGCAGATCTGGACTCTTCGTATGATGAAGAGCTGCTGAATGCTGTCACAAGTAAGTGGACCGAGCTGAAAAAGAAAAAGATGAAAAAACCGGTCAATGCCCATCTTTCCTATGAAGATGCAGAGTTTAAAGTTGCTCCGGAAGAAGCGGGTACATTTTTAGATAAGAAAAAGGCCATGGAAAAAATCCGGGAGGCACTGGATACAGATCAGATTGAGCTGGATTTTACCAAAATGGAGGGTATCTACGAAGAGCCTACCGTTTTCTCAGATGATAAAAACCTGGCAAAAGAAAGCGAAGCTCTCAACAAAGTCCTCAAGGGAGTCGGTACGGTTACTTATGAACTCCCTAACGGACAGACCCAGGTCCTGGACGGTGTTGTCATGAAGGACTGGCTGAAAAAGGACAAAAAGGGGAATTACCAGAAAGATCAGGAGACCTGGAATCAGAAGCTTCAAGAGTATGTCGCCAAGCTCTGTGAAGATTATGACACTGTAAATAAAGACCGTGAGTTCATGACCCACAATGGAAGAAAAATCACCATCCCGGGACGAGGCTACTATGGATGGAAGATCGATGAAGAAGGGGAAATTGCCCAGCTGGATGAGGATATCAAAGCGGGCAAAGCTGTCACACGCGAGCCCATATACTCCCAGCGGGAAGCTTCCTCGATGGATGATAATTACGGTCTGGGAAATATGTATGTCGAAGTGGACATTCTTGATCAGCATCTCTGGCTATATGTCGACGGTAAAGTCGCAGTGGAAACCGATGTAGTCACAGGCGAAAACGACGGCCGTCACAATACGCCATCCGGGGCATTCTATGTCAGAGCCAAGGTCCGCAATACAGTCCTGACCGGTCCGCCGATTGGAGACGGAGTCTATGAGTGGGAGTCTCCTGTCAGCTACTGGATGCCTATCACGGACACAGGTGTCGGAATGCATGATGCCGACTGGCGAGGTTCCTTTGGCGGAGATATCTGGCAGTGGTACGGATCTCATGGCTGTATCAATCTCCCCCCCTATATCACTCCCGATATCTTCGGCACAGTGGAAGAGGGAACACCCGTTATGGTTTATTACGATTAAAAAACAGAGGGTGTATGTGTGTCTGTCTCCGTACAGTACATGTACATCCTCTGGTTTTTTATGTATAAACTATCATTGCTATAGATCAAATACGGCAGATTAGGTATTTGCCAAAAAGGAGGCCCCAATGAAAATTACAAAAGTCACAGCTGTTTACTTCAGTCCTGCAGGCAGCACACAAAAGGTTGTCTGTCATATTGCATCCACGATTGCAAATGCTTTGGATGTCCCTGTAGAGGATGTAGATTTCACATTGCCTGCCGGCAGACAGCAGTCCCGGCATTTCGGCCCGGACGATCTGGTCGTTTTCGGAACACCTACCTATGCAGGCAGGATCCCGAACAAGGCTTTGCCCTTTGTACAAAATCTGTTCTCTGCAGAGGGAACTCCGGCTATCGCCGCTGTCACCTGGGGAAACCGCAGTTTTGACAGCTCTCTGACGGAGCTGGTACAGGAACTGGACGGACATGGATTCCTGCCTTTTGCTGCAGGAGCATTTGTCTGCCGCCATGTTTTCTCAGACGCTCTGGCAGGCGGCAGGCCTAACGAAGAAGATTTGGCTTTTATCGCCGATTTTGCAGGAAAAGCTGCAGAGAAAGTGCTGTCCGCTTCTGAAGCCGCAGATTTGTCCGCTCCGGTACAGATTACCGGAAGGCCCGAAGTATTACCCTATTACAGGCCTCTGGAAGCAGACGGAAGCCCAGCAAATTTCCTCAAAGCAAAGCCGGTTACCGATATGGAAAAATGCACAAAATGCGGAATCTGCGCAGCCGTATGTCCGCTTGGATCCGTCGATCCGGACGATTTCAGCAAAACTCCCGGCATCTGTATCAAATGCCATGCCTGTATCCGCAAATGTCCGGAAAATGCCCGCTACTTTGATGATCCGTCTCTGATCTCGCACAGGGAAATGATCGTAACCCATTATGCCGAAAGGAAAGAATCGGCAGTCTTCATCTAAACAGGTAATTGTCTGTTTCTCCCTTTTCAGCAAAACAATGCTCCCCCTGCAGGAGCCGGCAGATCTTTCTGCCTTCTCCTGCAGGGGGAGCTGATTGATTTCCACAGTTCTAATACAGCCCCTGCTGCATCATATCCCCCAGCAGTTTGTATGATCCTTATTCGCCTGTGATCGTGATCCTTCCCTGGCCATACGGATCGGCATATTCTTCTCCGACCTCACCGCCAAGTGTTTCCGTAATGTAGTCGATCAGCATCTGGTTGTCCAGCTTGAAACTCTGCAGCAGAACTTCGCTGCCGTCAAATGCAGTCGTTCCATCTCCGTTTTTCAAAAGCGTATAATCAGTGCCTCCAACTGTATAGGTCTTTTCCGGATCCAGCGCTTCCTCGCCAACATATACGTTCTTCACACGGCGCTCTCCTTCAATCCTGCTGAGCATCCCGTTTTCGTCTTCCTTGCAGCCACTGTCTACAGATACATCGATTTCATATTTCATACCGGAGACATGCAGAAATGCACCACTCTCACCAGGCACAGCTCTGGCACCCCATTCCAGGGCATCCAGGATCTGCTGTCCGGTCACCTTGATCATACAGATCTCATTCCCGAATGGATGTACTTTGATGATATCGCCGTATGTCACATCCCCTTTCCTGATTTCATCACGAACGCCGCCGCCGTTCATCACGGCCACATCTGCACCTGTTTGGGTCCGGACAGCATCCGCAACCAGATCGCCCAGATTCGTCTCAGCTCTGCGGATCATACGGATGGGACTGCCGCTTGCATCCTTTTGTACAGGATCCGTAACGAGCAGATCTACAGAGGATTTGGCAACAATCCGTCCCATCTCATCGTCGAGTTTGACCAAAGCATCATTAACCACTTCGCCCACCGGGTTTTGGATAGATAAAAGAGAAGGTACACTCTCCCCATTCGGCCAGCTCCAGATATTGGTATCTACAATCCCCTCCTCTGCAGAAATATGACTATAGCCAATAGAGGCAAGCTTTGTCCCGCAGGCTGTCCGTACCACATCCTCACCGTCTTTATTCTTCATTACTACCTGCTCGGAGTCATGGCTGTGCCCGTCCAGGAATACATCAATGCCGTTAGTATGGGCGATCACATCTGCGTAAGTCCAGGGCGCGAATTCCGCCTCCAGACCCATATGGCCCATGATATAAACATAATCCGCACCATCCGCTCTGGCCGCATCTACTGCTTTCTGGACTGCCTCGTACAGAGCCTCACCGGTCTCATCCTGCATGAATCCGTAAATAAGCTCTCCCTTTTCATTTCTAAAATACTTAGGTGTAGAACTCACTAATGTCAGAGGTGTTGTTACTCCGACAAAAGCAATCTTCATCCCTGCTGCTTCCTTAATCACATAGGGTTCAAAGACCAGCTCGCCTTCTTTATTGAAATTGCAGCTGATATACGGAAACTCTGCCATTTTTGTCAACTCAAGGAAGCGGTCCATCCCATAGTCAAACTCATGGTTGCCCGGAATCGCCACATCATACTTTAAGGCATTCATCAGGTTTATGATTTCCTCGCCCCTGCTCAAGGT
>CADBQK010000176.1 GCA_902796775.1 uncultured Lachnospiraceae bacterium | reverse complement strand
GCCCCGTAACCCGATGTTCCTTGCTCCCTAAAGATCAGGGGGCCATTGTCCAGAAGGAGGTGCCAGAGGCATGAATAAGTACGAACTCGCAGTCGTTCTCACGACAAAGATCGAGGATGAGCAGAGAGCTGCTGTCATCGAGGAGATCAAGGCGATGATTGCCCGTTTCGGAGGCTCTGTTACAGGAGTTGATGAGTGGGGCAGGAAGAGGCTTGCCTATGAGATCCAGAAGATGAAGGAAGGCTATTACTACTTCATCACGTTCGAAGCTGATCCGAGCTGTCCGGGAGAGATCGAGCAGCGTATCCGCATTATGGAAAATGTGATCAGGTATTTATGCATCAGACAGGACGCTTAACTTTTCCATAACAGCAGGTACTGTATTGTCTGATGTGCCTGCGGCATATTGTTTTTGAAAAAGGAGTAGTCCAGATGAATAAAGTTATTTTAATGGGAAGGCTGACCAGAGATCCGGATGTTCGCTATTCGCAGGGTGCAAACCAGACTGCAGTAGCAAGATATTCGCTGGCAGTAGACAGAAGATTCCGCAGGGATGGCGATCCGGAAGCGGACTTCATTAATTGTGTTGCATTTGGGCGTCAGGCTGAGTTTGCCGAAAGATTTTTCCGTAAAGGGATCAAGATCGTTGTAGAAGGCAGGATCCAGACTGGCAGCTATACGAACCGTGATGGCAACAGAGTCTATACGACAGATATAGTTGTGGAAAATCAGGAGTTTGCAGAGAGCAAAGCGGCGAATGACCGTGTTAGAAGCGAGGCCGGTGCAGGTGCCGGTGCAGGCTTTGGCTCACCTGCAGGCAGCAGTTATTCTGCTCCGGCTCCCGCTCAGTCTGAGCCGCAGCAGCCGGCAGGTATGCCGGACGATGGCTTCATGAATATTCCGGATGCCATCGATGATGATCTCCCTTTCCACTAATTTGTCTCAGATTTTTTAGAAAGGATAAGCTGCCCGCATCTACAGCGCACAGGCAGCAGGTAGGAATATGCCTTACAACAGAGAAGAAGGCGGCAGGCCTCAGATGAGAAGAAGGCCGATGCGCAGAAGAAATAAGGTATGTATTTACTGCGTGGATAAAAATGCAGTGATCGATTACAAGGATGTCAGCAAGCTGAAGAGATATGTCTCAGAGAGAGGCAAGATCCTTCCCCGCCGTATTACCGGAAGCTGTGCAAAGCACCAGAGGAAGCTGACAACAGCAATCAAGCGCGCAAGGCACGTAGCACTGATGCCTTATATTGCCGAATAATCCATGCGGATGTAATGAGCAGCCTGCAGGCAGATCCTGCAGGCTGTTTTTTGCCTGCAGAAAAGTTGTTCTGATTAAACATCAAAAACCTTACGTATATCTTTTCCTCCATACTGATTATGTGGTATACTTAATATTCCAGTAAGTTTATTCAGCACATTTTTTTACATGCAGAATGCGTTTGATCGTTCACCGCATTTTCTGCAATAAACCATAAAGGAGAAGAAAATGCATCGTTTGGGTAGTGATGGCAGGGAAGATGAGTTTCAGATTGAGAGTCTGGATGTAATGGAGCCGATGCTGTATGTGCACGATGCGCTTCAGGTGATCTATATCAATGAGGCATTCGAGGCAGCGCTCGAAGAAAAAGATCCGCAGCGCAGTGCAGAGTATGATGAGGCGAAGAAGAGCCATCCTGACTATGCGACAAGGCTGCGCCATATGCCGATGACCGTTGCATTCATGAAACGCTATGCTGCACTCAGAAAAGACAGCTATATGCTGGAGCTGATTGCCAGAAAAGAGGCTGTACTGGCAGGGGATCCGGGGACTTATGAAGTTTCCCTGATGTATGCATTCAAGAATATGTTTCTTGCCAAATATCCGGAGTGCAAAAATGTGTATAAGGCAACCAGGCGTATGGACGAATATGAGAGCCGGCATGGAAGTGCCGAGTGAGGTTTTATGGACAGCAAAGCAAAAAAGGACGGCAGGATAGTAGGCGGGCTTGAAAGCAGGCTGCGTCTATTTCTCTTCTGGCCGATGCTTCTTGGGATCCTTCTGGCTGCAGCTGCCGGGATCATGTTTTATCTGGACAAACGTACCGGGATCATAATGCTGATCGTGCTGGGAGTGTACCTGGCAGCAGCATTTGCGGCAGGAGTTTATCTGAAGTCCTGGGTTATGGATACGGCGGTTACTTTTGCAACCAGTTTTTCCCGGGTTCAGCAGCGGCTGATCCGGGATATGGAGATCCCTTTCCTGCTGGTGGATGAGAGCGGGAAGATCATCTGGAAAAACAAGAGGGGAGAAGGACTGTTTGGAGAGCCGGCAGGGGTTAGCAATATCTCCCAGGCAATTCCGGAGATAAAGCCTGCAAACATCAAAGCACAGAAGCGCAGCGGTCTGCATATTAAGTATGGCGAAAGGCATTATCAGGTCTATATCACAAAAGTAGATATGGATGAGGAGAGCCAGACAGTCGGGACAACTATTCCCGGCCTTTCCGGGCATGAGGGATATACGATCTATGCGATCAGTATGTTTGATGACACTGAAGCAATGCAGATGCGCAGTGAGATTGGCGGACAGAAGCTGGTTTGCGGCATTATCTATGTAGATAATTACGATGAGGTTCTCAGCAGTACGGATGAAGCCAGCCGGTCACTGCTTTCTGCGCTGGTTGAGAGAAAGATTACGAAGTATCTGCAGGATTTTGATGCCATAGTTGACAAACTGGATAAAGACAAATATGTTTTTTATCTGAAGCAGAAGTACCTGTCCCGTCTGCAGGCATCCAGATTTTCGGTGCTGGATGATGCCCGGGAGATCAATATCGGGAACGAGCTCAGTGTGACCTTAAGTATCGGGCTGGGTGTTAATGCCGATAGTTATGCCCAGTCTGTTGAATGGGCCAGACACGCTATCGATCTGGCTCTGGGGCGGGGCGGCGACCAGGCTGTAATCAAGGACCGGGACAAGATGTCTTATTATGGCGGCAAGACCCGTCAGGTGGAAAAATCTACCCGTGTCCGGGCCAGAGTAAAGGCTCATGCACTGCGCCAGGTTATTCTTGGTAAGCGCCGCGTAGTTGTCATGGGACATAAGATAGGCGATGTGGACTGTGTAGGAGCAGGCATCGGTGTCTACCGGGCTGCCAGAGCACTGGGTAAAGATGCCCATATCGTTCTGAGCGATATTTCTCCGTCCGTCAAACTTGTTATTGACAGTTTTCTGGGCAATCCGGAGTACAACAGCGACATGTTTGTTAAGCCGGAGGAGGCGGTCCGTCTGGTCAATGAAGATACAGCCTTAATCGTTGTAGACGTCAACACTGCAGAGCGTACAGAGGCACCGGCACTATTTGGGCTGACCAGGACGGTGGTCGTGATCGATCATCACCGGCAGAGCGGACATTCAATCGAAAATCCGGTTTTGTCCTATATAGAGCCGTATGCATCCTCCGCGTGCGAGATGGTAACAGAGATCCTGCAGTATATTACGGACGGGATCAAGCTCCGGCCGGATGAGGCAGACGCCCTCTACGCAGGTATCATTATCGATACGAATAACTTCCTGAATGAAACAGGATCCCGGACATTTGAAGCAGCTGCTTTTCTGAGAAGAAGCGGTGCAGATGTTACAAGAGTACGCCATAAGCTGCGGGATGATATGAATACATTCAAAGCGCGGGCAAAGGCTGTGAGCGAGGCCGTCATTGATGGGCCGTATGCGTACGCGATCTGTCCTTCAGAAGGATTGAGTACACCTTCTGTGGTAGGAGCTCAGGTGGCAAATGAATTGCTCAATATCAAGGGGATCGTTGCATCATTTGTTTTCACAAAGGTAAAAGATACCGTGTTTGTCAGTGCCCGGTCGCTGGACACCATGAATGTCCAGCTGATCATGGAGAAACTGGGAGGCGGCGGACATACTACAATCGCAGGTGCACAGATTGCCGGAAGCAAAGAGATAGAGGTCATGGAGACTGTGCGTGAGATCATAAGAGAGATGAAGAAGAAGGGAGAGCTGTAAAATGGATGTCATCTTATTGGAGGACGTGAAGGCCCTTGGGAAGAAGGGTGACCTTGTAAAGGTTAATGACGGTTATGCCCGTAATTATATCCTGCCCAGGAAGCTTGGCGTAGAGGCGACTGCTAAAAATAAGAATGATCTGAAACTTCAGAAGGAGCACCAGGCAAGAGAAGAAAAGCGCTTATATGAGGAAGCACTGGCTTTTGCCGAAGATATCCGGGATAAAAGTATTGAGATTCCGATCCGCGTTGGTGAGGGAGGCAAAGTTTTCGGGTCCGTTTCCACAAAAGAAATTGCTGCTGCCTTCAAACAGCAGCTGGATGTAGAGATCGACAAGAGAAAGCTTTCTCTTCCGGAGCCGCTGAAGTCTTTGGGAGCCTTTGTAGTGGATTATAAAGTACATCCTAAAGTAACGGCAAAGCTTCAGGTGAAGATCAGGGAAGCAGAATAGGGAGATTCAGATAAACCGGATTGCTGACCGGGAGGACGAAGAGAGAGGGGGATACGTATGCCGTCGGAAGATGTACTGGCCAAACGAGTGCTGCCGCATAATTCGGATGCGGAAAAAGCGGTGGTCGGGTCTATGCTGATGGATGAGGAAGCTCTGGCCCAGGCGCTGGAGATCCTTACTGCCGGTGATTTCTATCTTCGTCAGTATGGGATCGTTTTTGAAGCAATGGCAGAATTATATGCCAGGAACAGTCCGGTGGATCCTCTTACTCTTACAGAGCAGCTGCGGATGAAAGACGTACCGGAGGAGTTTACCAGCCCCCGTTTTCTGGCAGATATTCTGGACAGCGTACCGACATCGGCAAATATCCGGCAGTATGCCCAGGTGGTTAGTGACGACGCGCTCCTGAGAAGGCTGATCAAAGTGAGCGATGAGATTTCAGGGCAGTGCTATCAGCACAAAGAGCAGGTCGCCGATATTGTAGACAGTGCCGAAAAGAGGATTTTTGAAGTGCTGTCCCGCAAAAAGGTCGATGATTATGTGCCAATCAGTGAAGTCGTACTGCAGGTGATCGACAAGATCGACCGGGCCGGCAGATTAAAGGGAGATGTGACAGGTATTGCGTCCGGATTCTATGAGCTGGATTACATGACATCCGGATTTCAGCCTTCCGATCTGATCCTGCTCGCTGCCAGACCGTCCATGGGTAAAACGGCGTTTGCACTGAATCTTGCCCAGTACATTTGCGTGCGCAACCATATACCCGCTGCAATCTTCAGTCTGGAAATGTCGCGGGATCAGCTGGTCAACCGAATGCTGTCCACTCATGCAATGGTAGATGCCCATCTGCTGCGTTCCGGACGACTGGAGTATTCTCACTGGGAGAGGCTTATCGACAGTGCGGGAGAGATTAGCAGTGCTCCTCTGATCATTGATGATACACCAGGTATCTCTGTGGCAGAGCTGCGGTCCAAGTGCAGGAAATACAAGCTGGAGAAAGGGCTTGGAATCGTTTTGATCGACTACCTGCAGCTGATGAACTCCGGAGGGAGAAGTGAGTCCAGACAGCAGGAAATCTCCGAGATTTCCCGTTCTTTAAAAGCTCTTGCAAGAGAGATTGAGGTGCCTGTTATTGCGCTTTCACAGCTTAGCCGCGCCTGTGAGCTGCGCCAGGATCACCGGCCCATGCTGTCAGACCTTCGTGAGTCCGGTGCAATTGAGCAGGACGCTGACCTGGTCATGTTTTTGTACCGGGATGATTATTATCATAAGGATACAGCCAAAAAGAATGTCACCGAAGTGATCGTGGCAAAGCAGAGGAATGGCCCGATTGGCGTAGCAGAGCTTGCCTGGAAAGCGGAGTTCACCCGTTTTGGCAATCTTGATCACAGCAGAAAGAGTGATGGATAGGCCTGGTGTCAGATACAAAGCCGGGAATAAACAAAAAGCATGCCGGACGGGCAAGTGCCGTTCGGCATGCTTTTTAGCATGTGCCGGAAAAACTGATCAGCTTTTAGCCGGCAATGATTTTGTTGATCTCCTTGACAAGGCTGTCCGGGTCGATTCCATGTACGTAAGCTGCTTCTTCGATACTCTCCATCTGAGAGGAAGGGCATCCAAGGCAGTGCATTCCGATGCCCATGAGAAGCGGAGCGACGTTTGCGTCTATTCTGAGAAGATCCCCGATCAGAGTATCCTTTGTAACTTCCTGTGCGGCCATGTGGTTCTCCTTTCAAAGTAATAGAGTTTTTCATGTCGTAATGACTTCTCTATCATAATATACAATGCATGGGAATGCAAGAACTTGAGAATTATTTTTAGTTGTGTGATTGCGATTTAATACAAAATACGGCTTGTATTGAAAGGCGATTTGTTATAGAATACAGATGAACTGTACATATGTGTTCTTAGGAGGTTATTATTATGGCATATGTAATTACTGACGCTTGCATTTCCTGCGGTACCTGTATGGGTGAATGTCCTGTTGAAGCTATCTCTGAGGGAGACGGCAAGTATGTCATCGACGCTGATGCTTGCATCGACTGCGGTACCTGCTGCGGCGCATGTCCTACCGAGGCTATTGAGCAGGCTTAATCACATTCACTGAGTGAAAGTCGCGGATGGCTGCCGTAGGGCGGTCATATCCCGTACATGAAAAGGACGCACAGCCAACAAAGCTGTGCGTCCTTTTCATTTGCGGATATTCTTATTCAAATGCTGCGCATGACCGGGATGGCGTCTTCTTTGATCAGCAGGGTATAGTGCTCCCTGAAAAACGGGAGAGGGTCAGCAGCAGTTTTCAGCGTGATGCCGTATTCGCAGGCGGCTGTACACGCACAGCGAAAATCCTGTGTCTGGCCGGTGTCAAAGAGGACCAGCAGAAAAGCATTGCTGACAGGATTCTTAAACAGTGAACTGCCCAGCCTCAGTCCGTCCGGGAGAGAGACACAAAAAGAACCGATCTCATCAATGCTCCGGAAAGAAAAGACCCTTACAGAAGAATCGTCTGCAACCGGATCAGGAATCTGTTCCGGAGAGAATGCTGTCTGCGGACAGCCTTTGAAAAAAGCACTCTGTGTGTATGTTTCTTCATCTATATCTTCGGCAGGCTCTGTAAAACGTGCAAAGCGGCTGTCAAGCTCCTCCGGATCCTCCACGCGGGTGATCAGGAGCATCAGACACTCATTGCTGATGGGGATTGCTTCCACCATAAGAGGATGTCCGTCCACATCAAAATCCAGCTCATCACAAGCCTGCTCGACGAGCTCTCTAAACAGTTTGTTGGCGGACTCTGTGCAGTATGCCATCTCGCCAAGATTAAGTTTTCTGTTTTCCAGATCAGCAGCCGTAAGCATACACCGGATCTGGTTATCATTCACTCGTTCCAGCTTCATTAGACCATTCCTCCTTTCTAATAGTTATACACAGAGGAGATGGAAGCGTCAAAAAGTATTTTACCGCTTCTGCTCGGTGTTTGGGGCGTCCAGGGTTCGGACGCCTTTATCACATTATACATATAAGAACACTGCCTGTAAAGACTGGAAAAGATCCATCTGTCGGGGGACTGCTGCCTGAACTTGTCGAATAATGTCGACAAACCATCATTGTGATGTATCTGATCGGATGTTATAGTCAAAACAGAGCCTGTCTGGTCAGGACCAGTTATCTGGAAAAAACAGGAACATGCAGAAACGGGGCAAAAACCTGGCATATCACACCAAAAATCTGCATGAATCCAGTTATTTGAGAGTTTTTTGATTGGATTTTGCTCGTTTTTTCATCGAAAGTGGCGCGAAAGGGGGTGTTTTTGGAGAAAAATAAGGGAAAAATGCTTAAAAACCCCACAAATCAGGCGATTTTTTGCACAGAAATGTTGCCGTACAGGTTTTGGTGTAGTATAATGAACGGTACAAGCCATTCAGCGGGATGCCTGTGCTGGCAGCCCGCTGATCTTAGCGAAGCTGCGCAATGGAGGAGTTTTGTATATATGAAAAGCAGCAGGCCATACCGTTCGTTTGCGGCAAGGATCCGCATTCTTGCGGTATTTATGTGGATTCTGTCCGGCATTCTGGCTTTGATTCTTGCAGCCTGCATTGTAATCTACCGGAATCCCTGGACGGTGCACCATATTGACGCTGCCGCAAGCAGTGTCGAAGAGCTGGAAGCTATTTCGAAAGGGCATTCCCCCTACGTTGAAATCTCCGGCATAGACCTGATCTTCACCGGTTATTATGAAACGACCGATGATGAAAAGATATGCTCCTATTGTTATATGGGGACAGTAGGAGACAGGCATATTCTTGTTGATATGCCTGTGGAAGATGGCGGTGCGCTGGCTGAAAACAGTGACGGCGATGGCAGCACTATCTCCGGAGCAAAGATCAGAGGCCGTGCCAATATGAGTGGCGAGATGGTCGAGTGGCTGGCACAGGATGAGGGGATATCCAGAGAAGCTTACAGCAGTAAGTATCAGCTCTCCTTTATGGAGATACATGTGTATCACAATGATCAGGAAAAAATAAGGATCTATCAGCTGATGATTCTTGTACTCGCAGCAGGATGTCTGGCAACAGGAGCCATACTCTGGGGTGAGATGCGGTCAGCCGGCGGCGAAGACCCATCTGAATAAGCGGCGCCCGGCAGATATGGTGACAGCGCAGGATTAGTGGAGGTACATAGAATGAGAAGAGTAGTGCCGGTAGTGATCGTACTGCTCCTTATATTGGGTATAGGCGGGACTTTTGCCTGGAAACTGTATTCGTCAAAATACGCCCCGAGTACAGATTATATTGATTATGCTGCACAATTGGGGCTTGGACAGGATGAATACAGTGTAACACTTAATCATGAGCTTCTTAGTGATTACCGGGGGGTAAAACTGGATGGCAGAGTGTGCCTGGATAAGGATCTGGTCACAAAATTGCTGAACACACGAATCTATTATGACGAGAATGAGAACATTCTTATCTTTACCGGCCCGGATAGCATGCAGGTTTTTTCACCTGATTCTTCAGATTATTCTCTGCGCAAATGGGGAGAGGAGTCCAGTCAGAGCATGGACTATGCCCCTCTGCGTACAGGCGGGGATGGGAAACTGTATATAGATGCTGAATTTGTTTGTGAACATACCCAGCTGGAATATGCAGCATTTGATGATCCGGATCGCATCGCTATCATTACTTCATGGGGGGAGCAGCAGGTTGTAATACCCCGGCAGGAGACACCCGTCCGCTATAAAGGAGGGGTGAAGAGCGAAGTGCTGCGAATGACGGAATCTTCAGAGAAAATGTATCTGATCGAAGCTTTTGATGACTGGTACAATGTATGTACATACGACGGCTATATCGGCTGGGTTTCCAGAAAAGCGATGGGTGAACCTGTCCAGATGGTAACGGAAGAGCCGTCCTTTGATTTTCCCGAATATCCCAGTATCAGCCGGGAGAAGAAGATCATTCTTGCCTGGCATCAGGTGATGAATACAGATGCGAATGCAGGTGTGACAGCAGCTTTATCCAGTGCACCGGGCATCAATGTACTATCCCCTACCTGGTTTTATTTCTCGGATACTGAAGGCAGTATTGCTTCAACCGCAGGAGACGATTACGTGAAGGCCTGCCATGAAGCTGGTGTAGAGGTCTGGGCTTTGTTTTCCAATGAGTTCCCGACAGAGACAGACAGGCTGTTTGATTCCTCGAAGACCGATGAAGTGCTTGGATATACTTCAAAAAGAGCGAAGGCAATCGAGCAGCTGATGGGCTATGTCCTGGAAAAGGGGATCGATGGGATCAACCTGGATTTTGAGCTGATTTCTCTGGATGGAGCAGATGATTATATTGAGTTTGTGAGAGAGCTGTCGATTGCCTGCAGGGCAAATGGAATTGTCTTTTCCGTTGATAATTATGTTCCGGAATACACCCCTTATTACAACCGAAAGGAGCAGGGGATCGTTGCTGATTATGTTGTGACTATGTGTTATGATGAGACACAGGCAGGATCTGAAACTCCAGGACCGGTTGCCTCCGCGTCCTTTGTGAATAAGGGGATTATGGATACCGTTGCTATTGTGGATAAATCTAAAGTCATTGCAGCGATTCCGTTCTTCACAAGAGTATGGTCAACAGCACCGGAAGGCGGAGTGACATCTTTTGCCTGCGGTATGAATGAAGCAGCCGGATATCTGACCTCGCATGGTGTAAAACCTGCTTATCAGGAGTCGTCCGGGCTGAATTACGGAAGCTATACGTCGGATAAGGATCATTGCCTGTATGAGATATGGCTGCAGGATGAGGCATCTGTAGCAGATGAGATGTCCATGATCCAAAGCAGCGGAATTGCCGGGGCAGCAGTGTGGAAACTTGGATATGAAAGCGGCCCGGAAATCTTTGAACTGATCAAACAGGCATTTAAATAGCGGCATTCTGCATAATGAGATAACGCAGTCATCCTCATAAAAGAGATTTTTGTACAGCCCCCTGCTGGAGAGTGCATAGACACGCTGACACATGGGGGCTGAATAAATATAAATGTACCTATTCAGAACCCCATGGCATTCGGGATGGAAGCATTTCATCCTTTGTCTTTTTCTTATCCATGGGGTGCTGAACAGTTACATATAAACATAAAAAAGGCAGCTACGGATTAGCTGCCTGTAAGGGAAAGGTATATAGTAAAGGGGTAAAAGTAAGCTGTCTTTGCTGTATATATATTATCATATTTTTGACAATCTATGTAGACAAAAAAATCGTTTTTAACAAGCGAAGATTTGTGCAAGCTGTACTAATATTTGGAGAAAAACACTTTAGCTGGCGCCTCAAAGAAGGACAATACAGGGTGTGTCGTCTAAAGAGATTGTTAAGGACATATCACAACAGGGTGGTATTTGGAAACTGCCCTGACAGCAGGACGATTCCTTGAAAAAGGGTCGGCGGGAGGACGAGGATGGTATTAAAGGAGCTTCAGATCGATAGTTTTGGGAGGTTCCGGGGAAGGAATATCCTGCTCTCAGAAGGGATGAATATTCTTTACGGGGGAAATGCGTCAGGTAAATCTACGGTTCGCGATTATATACTTTTTGTATTTTTTGGGAAAGAAGCAGAAAAGTGGATGCAGACTTCTTCTCTGGACAATTATCTGCCTCGTCCATCAGGCCTTATGGAAGGACAGATCCGGTTTTCTTTTGAAGGAAAAGAATACCGGGCTATGCGGGTTTACGGGAACGGGAAACAGGCATTTGCTGTATTAGAGCTCCCCTCCGGTGCGGATGCTCTCCGGGGAGGAAGCCGGATAGGAGATCTGATCCCGGGTCTGACTCCTGAGGATTTTGCTAATGATATTACGATTCCCGCGTCCGGGGATGTACAGGAGGAGGATCCTGTGTCCGGGTGGGAGAAAGAGAAGCAGGAATTATTAGACCAGATTCGTATGCTGCAAAAACAGCAGGCTCTGGTGCAGGGCGAAGAGTACGAGGAAAAGAAAAAGGCAGCAAGCCTGATTGAGGAAAACAATACCATCACACAGAGTTACCGGGAAAAGAAG
>CADBQK010000175.1 GCA_902796775.1 uncultured Lachnospiraceae bacterium | reverse complement strand
CTCCAGATCTTCGCGTCCTGAAGGACAAGCCCTTCCGTAAGGATCATATTTCCATCGTTATCAAGAAGCATTTCAAGTCCGAAAAGGTCATGGTAAAACCGCCTTGACCGCTCGATATCCTTAACCGTGATCAGGACATTTTTCAGTTTCATCAGCATTCTCCTCTATTGAACCGGAAGCATGTCTGCTCAGTTCCATGTCTTACAGACTTCCGAACAGTAGCCTCGTCATATGAACCCGCCATTTCTCCGGAATGGATCAACCCCAGTTGCCCTTTATCTTTCTCTGCTGCAGCTGGTGTTTGTGCTTTTTTGTTGCCGTCATATGATTCCATTTTTATCCCCAGATTTTTCTCCAGCAACACCAGGTCAACGCCCGGTATCCCGTTGAATACGGTCGGGACTATGCCGATTTCCCTGTATCCGAGTTTCCTGTACATCGCTCTTGCTGTTTTATTTCGGGCGTTCGTATCGATCCGCAGTTCCATCAGCCCGTGTTCTGCAGCCCACTGTTCATAGAACAGAACGAAAGCCTTCCCATACCCCCGCCCGGATGCCTTCGGGGAAATGACCAGTGTATGAAGAACACAGACATCATCTGTCTCAAACTCCCAGGGTGCGTTCTCATATACATCCACCTGGATTTGATTGATGATTCCTGCCCCAAGGATCTCCCCGTCTTCCAGCACGAACATATCACCCCTGCAGATCGATTCCTCCGCTGTCTTTCGCGTTGGATAGACCCCTCTTATCCAGCCGGTCATCTGCGTTCCATTCTCCTCATCTGTGTGGATATCGTCATAGATTTGCTCAATGGCATCCAGGTCTGATATGACTGCCGGTCTGATGTTTTTCATTTTTACTGACTCCTATCCTTTATTTGGAACACATAAACAGGTGATCTTAGTTCAAAGTATAGCATACATGGACCTCCTTATCGATTATGAGATTCTGTGCCCCATTACTGAAAACAGCGGCAGACAAAAGCCCGCCGCCGTCTTCTTACCGGTTTTCAATATGCCGCCGGAGTGACCTTTTTATGGCATCGGCAGTTTCCGTGAGGATTTCCAGTTCGCAGATGCTGCAATCTTCTATCACGCTGCGCCACTCATCCGATTGCTTTTTCATTTCATTTGACATACCAAAGACCAGTTCATCCATGGAAACAGACAGGGCGTCACTGATGGCAGCCAGGGTTTTCAGGCTTGCCTTTTTCTTTCCTGTCTCCACAAGAGAAATGTAGCCGGATGACACATCGCAGATTTCAGCCATCTCCTCCTGCGTGATGCATAAGTCCTTCCTGATATCACTGATGCGTCTTCCGATGAGTTTGTAGTTGATGTTCATATAACATCCTCCTTTCTTTTTTCATCAGTGTATCGTCAATAGACTATGGCTTCGTCTATAGCTTATTCAATGTTTCAATCATAATCACTAAAATGGTTTTGGAAGTTGTACAATAGACTATGAGGTGGCTTATGGACGATAAGAAAAAACAGCTCGGCCAGCGAATCTGCCAGGCACGGCTGAAGAAGGGATTAAGCCAGCTGCAACTTTCCGATATGATTCAGGTTTCGACCTCCCACTTAAGTGAAATTGAGAATGGCAAGAAGAATTTCGGAATAGATATCTTCATCCGCTTGATTGATGCGCTGGATGTTTCAGCGGACTGGCTTTTGATGGTGGATACCCCGTCAGTTTCCGCGGCTCTCGACAGGGAGCTTAATGAACTCTTTGGGGACTGTAACGTGTCGGAAAAACAGCTGCTCCTGAAGATGGTCAGAAGCATGAAAGAAGGCTTACAGGCCGGAAATTCTGATAATTGATAAGACGTTGGTCTGTCATCCATATGCTATTCATTTCGAACCGCAGGTAAAGGAGAATACCTGCGGTTTATTCTATTTTGAAAATGAAAAAAATATAATAGCCCCAGATAAAATGAAAGGGGCCGTGGCAATGACGGAGCGGGAAAATGCGCCAAAGGCGGCTGAGGATAAAAAGGCTAAGATCAGGGAAAGGTATAAGGGTGTCAGCGCAGATGAGCTGGACGTGATTCCCGCCCTTCCTGCCGCAGGGCTTGATGATGACCGGCATATGAAACGGGTTGCCGTCTACGCCCGGGTATCAACGGATGACCCCCGCCAGACCTCCTCCTATGAACTGCAGAAGAACCACTATCAGGATGTGGTCAGCCGGCATCCCAACTGGGAGCTGACAGATATCTACGCGGATGAAGGGATTTCCGGGACCTCCCTGATGCACAGGGAAGCTTTCCTTCGCATGATCAGGGATTGTGAAGCCGGGAAAATCGACCTGATCCTGACTAAGAGCGTTTCCAGGTTTGCCAGGAACATTGTGGACTGCATAAGCTACATCCGTCAGCTTCGGGCCATGAAGCCGCCAATAGGCGTCATGTTTGAGACAGAGCATATCTATACGCTTGACGGGAATTCAGACATGAGCCTCTCCTTCATAGCAACCCTTGCCCAGGAGGAAAGCCATACCAAAAGCGAGATCATGAATTCTTCTGTCGAAATGCGCTTCAGGCGGGGGATCTTCCTGACGCCCGCCCTGTTAGGCTATGACCGTGACGATGACGGAAACCTTGTCATCAACGAGGATGAAGCCATGACGGTAAGGCTGATCTTCTTTATGTACCTGTATGGCTATACCTGTCAGGCAATAGCCGATAAGCTGATCAGCCTGAAGCGTCCTACCAAGAAAGGAAACATAACCTGGTCCGTCGGTACTGTCCTGCAGCAGCTTCAGAATGAGCGCCACTGCGGGGACGTCCTCTCTAGGAAGACATGGACGCCCAACTACCTGGATCACAAGTCAAAGAAAAACAGGCAGGACCGGAACCAGTATCTTCAGAAAAACCATCATGAGGCCATCATATCCCGGGATGATTTTATTGCCGTGCAGCACCTTTTGAGAAATGCAAAGTACAAGCATACCGGAATCCTTCCGCAGCTTTCCGTCATCACAGACGGGGCGTTAAAAGGCTTTGTGCTGATAAACCCCAGATGGTCCGGTTTTAAGGGCAAAGACTATCTTATGGCCTGTCAGAGCGCTTGCGGAAACGAGGAGCCGGGCGAGGAGCTGAAGGTCGCCGCTCAGGAAGGGGATTTCGACCTGCGAGGCTTTGAGGTTGCAAGGTCTCAGTTCTTTGAGACGGGCCGGAAAATCATGATCTCCTTTACGCAAGATAGCATCACCTTCAGCCAGGAAGCCATCAAAAGGATGAACGCCTCCGAATATATTGAGCTGCTAGTGCATCCCATCCGGCGGTATTTTGCCATCCGGGCATGCGAGAAGAATGCGAAAAACGCGCTGCGCTGGAGCAAGAAGGAGTATGAACGCGTTGTGCCAAGAAAGGTTTTCGGCAGTGCCTTTATTCCAAATCTTTATGACCTTTTCGGCTGGAACCATTCCTACAGGTACCGGATCACTGGTTTCAGGCGGCAGAAAGGAGATGACGCCATCCTTCTGTTTGATCTGGCTGAAACGGAGGCGCTTATTCCAAAGTCAGCATTGAATGCTTCCAGCGTGGAGAATGATACAGAGAACGCGGCAGCTATGGATCCCTCTCATGTGCTCGGGACGGGCAGCCATGTGCTTGGTTTTCCGGATGGCTGGGGTGAGAATTTTGGAACAGATTATTACAGACAGGCTCAGCTCCTCGAACTGTCCCGGTATGGGGAAAAAAGTGTCTGGGAAACTGATCGGGAAGGAGAGCCGATCCAGACAGGGCTGGCGCTTAACGTTACCAGCCCGGCGGCACTTAACGACCAGATCAACCAGTTGATTAAGCAGATGGAACGGGAGGGAAAGCAAAAGGATGAGCAATAATATGCAGCAGGTAAATAATCCGAGTGGAGAATTGGATGGATTTACGCTCCATGCCTTTCCTGATCCGGCAGGGCCAGGGCCGGAAGCGGATGTGGAAGAAGTGGATTTTGATTTTGACGGTTATCAGGTCGTACGCGGGGAGTTCTTCTCACATATCTATGAGCCTTCCTTCTGCTTTAACAATGACAAAGTTTATGTCAATGCCACCTGCCTGAAGAAACTTCCTGGATATGACTATGTGCAGATCCTTGTAAACCCGGAAGAACATAAGCTGGCTGTCCGTCCCTGCATGGAAGATGAGCGCGATTCTTTTAAATGGTGCTCTTCTTCTGGAAAAAGGACTCCCAAGCAGATCACTTGCCGCGTGTTCTTCGCGAAAGTCATGTCACTGATGGGCTGGAACCCGGCTTATCGCTATAAACTTCTCGGAAAGCTCATACGTTCCAACTCACAGCTTCTTTTCGTATTCGATCTGGCTTCCCCAGAAATCTTCCAGCGGCAGGTTAAGGAGGACGGGAAGGTCAAAAATGTCCGTACGCCAATCTTCCCTGAAGAATGGAAAAACCAGTTTGGAAAGTCATATAAGGAGCACCAAAAGCAGCTGCAAGTCGGCACCTTCGACGGATATACGGTGTTTAACCTGCAGCCCGATCCCAGAAAATCTTCAAAAAAGAAGGAGAACGATCATGAACAGTCCGATATCCCAGGAGACGCGCCCATGCCTGCTGATTGACCTGAAAAAAAACAGGATCCGGATTCATAAAGCAACGCTCCATTTGCTCGGGGACCCAGAGTATATCCAGTTTCTTGTCAATCCAGCGGACCAATCCCTTGTGATCAGAAGAAGCATTAAAAACGATTATCTCTCCCATCACATTCGCTGGAACCTGATCAGCGGGAAGCAATGCTGCGACTTCTACAGCTACTTCCTGCTAAAATCACTGCGGGACGTGAATTACGGTTGGGAAGAAAACCGTTCCTATCGGATCTATGGGAAGGTGCATGAAAAAGAAAAGCTTGCCCAGTTTTCCATGAAAGAATCATTTGATATCGACAGCCCGGATGACGGCGGGGAGAAGGCATGATCCAGGGAACCTTTAAGGCATCTGATATAAAGCTGAAAACACACAGGGTCATCTCCGACCTGATCCAGCCCGTCTCCTCACAGGAATATGAAGCCCTGGAGTTGAACCTGATAGAATATGGCTGCAAAAATCCAATCGTAGTCTGGAACAACTATATCCTGGACGGACACAAGCGCTATGCCATCTGCGCCGAATACAACATTCCCTTCACCATTCTGATAGCACCCCTTACGCTGCTTTCCGAAGCGGTTTCATTTGTTTGCGAAAACCAGTTGAAACGGAAGGACATTAAGTATGAGCGTTACAAGTACCTGGTAGGAAAATGGGCATCAGCCCAGAAGGAGCTTGGAGTACGTGAAGCGAAGCTCTCCCAGCAGACGGATAACCCCGTCACGGCACAGCTGGCAACGCACGAAAGAACCTTGGTGATTGCAAGGAGCCAGCATCTTGCCCTGGGAACGGTGAACAAATACCGTTTTTTTCAGGAAGCAGCTGATAAGATTGCTATGCACGCCCCGGAACTTGGTCATCGGATCATTTCCGGGAATGTCCGGATATCCCATGACAATACGCTGGCTCTATCCGGGCACGCGCCGGAAGATTTAAGGAAGCTGGAGCAGTCTGTCATATCAAATGGCATTACGTACCTCAACCGTGACAGCATCCGTCATGAGATCATGCTGTTTGGGTATCCCAGGCATATCCATGAAGACGGGCGGAGGAATAAGGACGATTTTATCCAGGCCCCGATTAAAAGGATGCCAGAGTATGATCCTGATGCCGAGGTGTCCTCCCTTGCCTTTACCATTCCCTCATGGTGCAATATTCTCACCAGGACAAAGAATGCCTCAAACTTTAGCCAGGCCTCCCGTTCAGCAAAGAAGCGCCTGATCGGGCAGCTTGTCACACTCAGTGCGCAGGCGGATCTGCTTCTGCAGATCCTAAAGGAGCCAGATAATGAATGAAGATGTTATGCGTTTCGTCCCCAAAGTCAATTTTGAGATGATCCCGATCAAAAACCTGGTCTCTAACCAGGATTACCAGAGGAACCTTTCCCTTAAGCACGTCCAGAAAGCTGCAGCCAACTTTGATCTCTATCAGATCAATCCTGTCAAAGTGAGTCGCAGGAACGGCATCAATTACGTGTTCAACGGCCAGCATACCATCGAAATTGTTGCCCTTGTCTCCGATTCCCGGGAAACGCCGGTCTGGTGCATGGTTTATGAGGATCTGGACTATACCCGGGAAGCTGACATCTTCGCCAATCAGATGCGGTACACGAAGCCCTTAAGTCCCTTTGAAATATTCATGGCCAATATAGAGGCCGGGAGCGATGAGCAGATCATTATTCGGGACCTGGTCGAATCTTACGGCCTTGCAATCAGCGCCAAGTCCGGGCCGGGAAACCTGCGCGCCGTCGGGACCCTGGAATATATCTACAGGAAGTACGGCTACCAGGTCCTGGAGCGGACGCTGAGCCTTGACATTGGGACATGGGAAGGCTCTCCACAGTCACTGAGCGCAAATATGCTCAAGGGAATTGCAAAACTGATTGTGGTATATGATGGGGAGCTCAAGGATGAGACCTTTAAGGAAAAACTTAGCATAATCTCCTGCAAGGAGCTGACGCGGGAGGCAAAAGTTCGTAAAGCCGGTTCTCTCGGATTCGCGGAAGCACTCCTGAACTATTACAACAAAAAGACACGCTTTGGCCTGGAATGGTCTAAGCTCTATATAAAGAAAAAAGCCTCCGTTTCGTCGGAAGCAAAGGAAGAAGCCCAGGAGACTGCCGGGGATGATCCTTCCATCGCCGAGGAAGGGGAACCAGCCGGCATCGACCAGCCAAGGCAACTGGGGCTGTTTGACG
>CADBQK010000174.1 GCA_902796775.1 uncultured Lachnospiraceae bacterium | reverse complement strand
TGCAGAGACGGCGGCACTTTTCTGGCTCCTATAACAGAAAGGGTGGCGCGATATGCTTGATGAAAGAGCTGCTCTTTACAGTACGGAAGCGGATTTGCGGGCACTTTTTGCCGACAGCACAGGATCTGCGCAGAATATAGAAGCATTTCACCAGTTTTCACGTGATTTCGAGGAGCTGATGATGATGTACCGCTGCGCGATCCGTGAAGTGAAGACAAAGCTGGAAGTGCTCAACGATGAGTTCCAGGTTCGCCGGAGCAATAATCCGATCGAGTCGATCAAATACCGGGTAAAGAAGCCTATGAGCATCTATGAGAAGCTTCTGCGGCGAGGGTTTCCGGTATCGCTTAAGTCCATCCGCGAAAACCTGCACGATGTGGCAGGGGTCCGGGTGGTGTGCGGATACGTGCAGGATATCTACCTGATTGCGGATATGCTGACAAGCCAGAGCGACATTTCTCTGATCGAGGTTAAGGATTATATCAAAAATCCAAAACCAAACGGGTACAGAAGCCTGCATCTTCTTGTGGAAGTCCCGGTATTTTTCTCAGATGAATGCCGGATGATGAAGGCAGAGATCCAGATACGGACGATCGCCATGGACTATTGGGCAACTTTGGAGCACCAGATCAAGTATAAAAACAACGGTGAAGTTCCTTCAGATTTCGAAGATGAACTGAAAGCTTGCTCTGATGTGATTGCCAGTACAGACATGCGAATGCAGAAGCTGTACAATGAGCTGAACCCGGTGGTTGATATTTAATCATTTTTGTATTACAATATTAAATCTAAAGCGTTGACGAGAAGAGTAGTCTGCATGGACTGTGCCAGAGAGGGCTGCGTTATGCTGCGAGCAGCCTCACAGGACGGCAGATGAAGACCACCTCCGAGCGGCCCCAATCCGGCCCGGTGATTCCGTTATCATCACACAATGAGGCATCTGTCATCTCCTCACGGAGGATAGAAGACAGCTGCGAAGCAGGGTGGAACCGCGAGAGATGATCGCCCCTGTCTGTCGTATGAACGGCAGACAGGGGCTTTTACTATTCATTAAAAGAAAGGAAGAGAAACATGAAAATCACACTGAAGGACGGCAGCGTCAAAGAGTACGCACAGGCAATGTCTGCCTATGACATTGCCAAAGATATTTCCGAAGGACTGGCGCGTGCGGCGTGTGCCTGCGAGATCAACGGACAGGTAGCTGACCTGCGCACGATGGTAGAAGAGGACTGCACTTTTAACGTGCTGACATTTAATGATGAGGAAGGCCGTAAGGTTTTCCGTCATACGACTGCCCATGTGCTGGCACAGGCAGTTAAGAGGCTCTTCCCTGAAGCAAAGTGTACCATCGGACCGCCGATCGAGGATGGTTTCTACTATGATTTCGATATTCGTCCTCTTTCCAGGGAGGATCTGGATGCAATCGAAGCAGAGATGAAGAAGATCATCAAGGAAAACCCGGAGATAACCCGTTTTACACTGCCCCGCGCAGAGGCGATCCGGCTGATGGAAGAGCGCGGAGAGTCCTTCAAGGTGGAAATGATCGGAGATCTGCCCGAAGATACGGAGCTTTCTTTCTATCAGCAGGGTGAGTACATCGATATGTGTACAGGGCCTCATCTGATGAACATGAAGAATATCAAGGCCTATAAGCTGACTTCCTCTTCCATGGCTTACTGGCGGGGCGATGAAAACAAGGCAAGGCTTCAGAGGATCTATGGTTCCTCCTTCCCGAAGAAGGATGAACTGAAGGTTTACCTGGAGAAGATGGAGGACGCAAAGAAGCGCGACCACAATCGTCTCGGAAGAGAGATGGATCTGTTTACGACAGTAGATGTCATTGGCCAGGGGCTGCCGCTGTTTATGCCCAAGGGTACCAAGATGATCCAGAAGCTGCAGCGCTGGATCGAGGATCTGGAGGACTATGAGTGGGGCTATGTACGTACCAGGACGCCGCTGATGGCCAAGTCGACTCTCTACAAGATTTCCGACCACTGGTATCATTATAAGGATGGGATGTTCTTATTCGGTTATGAGAATAAGGATGATCTGAACAATACGGCTGATGCAGAGCGGGAGATCCATGGTGTGGAAGATCTTGCCCTGATCGAGGGGGATGCGGACAGCAATGTCTACGCACTGCGCCCGATGACCTGCCCTTTCCAGTACTATGTCTACAAAGCAAGGCAGAAGAGCTACCGTGACCTGCCGTACCGTATGGGCGAAACTTCAACGCTTTTCAGGAATGAAGAGTCCGGCGAGATGCACGGCCTGACCCGTGTGCGCCAGTTTACGATTTCCGAAGGACATCTTGTCTGCATGCCCGAGCAGATTGACGAAGAGTTTAAAAACTGTGTAAAGCTGGCACAGTACTGTCTGACAACACTTGGCGTACAGGATGATGTGACCTACCGTTTCTCCAAGTGGGATCCCAGCAATGCAGATCATTATCTGGGAACTGCTGCAGAATGGGACAAGGTCCAGGGTGCCATGAAGGTGATCCTCGATGAAATCGGGCTTGATTACGTTGAGGCAGAGGGCGAGGCAGCCTTCTACGGCCCGAAACTGGATATCCAGGCAAAGAATGTCTACGGCAAAGAGGACACCATGATCACGATCCAGCTGGATATGTTCCTGGCTGAGAGATATGATATGTACTACATTGACAGGGATGGCAGCAAGCAGAGGCCGTACATCATCCACAGGACATCTATGGGCTGCTATGAGAGGACACTGGCCTGGCTGATCGAGAAATACGCAGGCAAGTTCCCGACCTGGCTGTGCCCTGAGCAGGTCCGTGTACTGCCGATCTCCGAGAAATATCTCGACTATGCGGAAACAGTCCGGAAGGAACTTCGCAAAAACGGCGTCGATGTAACTGTCGACACCAGAGCAGAAAAGATCGGCTTTAAGATCCGCGAAGCCCGTATGGACAGACTGCCGTACATGCTGATTGTCGGCCAGCAGGAAGAAGCAGACGGCACAGTATCCGTACGCAGCCGTTTCGCCGGCGACGAAGGCATCAAACCCCTTCAGGCATTTATCGACCAGATCTGCGAAGAAATCCGCACCAAAGCCAT
>CADBQK010000173.1 GCA_902796775.1 uncultured Lachnospiraceae bacterium | reverse complement strand
CTTCCTGCAGTTTTTTCTTCGTGCTTAATTATAATGGCAGATCGGGCAAAGAATTCCTGTGCCGGATCATAACCCAGAAAGCAGTTTAACTTTTCCAACGTTTTCTTGTGTCGTTTTGAAAAAATGGTATAAAATACAAAAATGGTTATAAATAGCTAACCAATTTGACATGAATTAAAAGCACGAATCGAAAAAATATAGGATGATTCAGAGATGAATAATAACATTTCTTTCAATGAAATCGGTATTGACAGCACACTTGACTGGAACCGCATTCGCAAACTGTATATAATTGGCATTTTTGCCGCCTTCATGGTTTTGGCAGGAGATGTACTGCTCGGCTGGGGAATGCACGACGCTTCCAAACCCGGCATGGAAGGTTTTCTATCCGCTTACCTTAATCTGCCGGATGGCAGAATATTATGGTCATCTTTTCTGGGGCTAATCGGAATCCCGTTGGAGGCGCTTTGCTATTTCGCTGTTTATCGGCTGATCGCTCCGAAGTCACAGCATTACGCCCATCTTTATCGAAGCGGCATCCTTGGTATATTGGCGTTTGCGGGATGCGGTGTTCATGTTCCATGCCTTGCATGCGTGTTCTTCTACAAGTACATGTCAGCCGCAAATCCTGCGACAGCTGTTGAGGCATCAATACGTTTCGGTGAATTCTTCCTGCTTCCAGGCACGATCCTTTTTTTCATTTTCTGGTTGATTCTTCATTTCGCTCATATTGCGGCTTTTTCCAAAGGTCTGACACCATATCCGAAGTGGTGCTGGGTCTTCTGTCCGGCTGTAGGTATGGCTTTGACAATGCTGCTTAAATTCTTTCCAGAGACTCCGCTCCGTAACGCTCTGACTGCAGCATGGATCAGTATCGGAACCATCTGGATGTTTGGCGGGCTGCTTGTGATGATGAAAAAAACGGCGAGATAAAAATCAAAACGAAATAAATGTGATATTTCGAGTTGCTGAGACGACACTTTCTGAAGCGTAATATGGAAACGTTTCAGAATAGCAAAACGGGAAAGAAATATGAAGCAAAAATCAGAAAAAGGTAATATGCAAACCGCGCTGTTCTGCGGAATGCTCGGCTGTTTGTGTTACGGAGGCGGGGACTGGCTGATGATTTACGGAAATCCCGCTTTTCACGGCACCCTTCCATGGCTCACAGAAGGTACCGCGATGATACCTCAATGGCGATATAACCTTGCCATGATACTGGCATTTCCAGGAATCATCCTCTATGGTATCGCTCTTTTTGCGATTGAAAAATACATTCTGGAAGACAGGTATAAGAAGATTTATCATTATCTGAATGCTTTCGGTTTGACGCCATGGATTGCGTTGCATCTGTTTTATATCATGATTTTGTCACTGTTTTCCTGGATGAACGGGAATGGATACGAAGGAGTATCTGTCGATGTCTGTGAAGGTCTGTTTCATCAGTTGTCCTGGATGGTTCCCGTGTCAGAGATCCTGATGCTGCCGGTATTTCTTTACTGGTTCTGGCTTCAGATCCGGGAAAGAACTGTATTTCCGAAATGGATGGCATTTACAAATGTGCTCGTGATTTTCGGGGTACTTAAAGCAGTGTCCATGGCATTACCTGTCAGCGCATTCCGTCTCGGTTTTACAAACGGGCTGATGAGCGAAAGCATGATCATCTGGTTCGCTGTTATGGCGGTATGGGAACAAAATCGGAAGCAGTGATGGAAAGATGCACTCTCAATGAACATGGTTTTACCGGCGTTTATTTTCCCGGGACACATTCACCCGATACAGCGATCATAGCTGTCGGCGGGGCCTCTTGTGACGAAAAAACGAGCATCTCCATGTCCAGGTATCTGCGCAACGCAGGATATAACGTGCTTGTTCTGGGATTCTATTTATGGGAAGGCCTGCCGAAAGAACTGGTATCTATCCCTGTGGACTATGTGGAAAAGGCTGTAAAGTGGCTGAAACAGGAAAAAGAAATCGGGAATATTGCCATGACGGGAGCTTCCACGGGAGCGGGATATACACTTTTATCTGCCTCACTGATACCTGATATCGGGTGTGTGATCCCGGTCGTTCCCTTTGATCATGTCATGGAAGGAACAACGAACAGATTCAAACGGCTTCACAGATCAGTTTATACCTGGCATGGGGAAGACATCCCGTATTCTCCATGGACGCTGATCGATCAGGGAATGCCGGGAATAATTGCCGGAACAGTAAAAGAAAAGAAATACGGTCTGAAGCGGATGTACAGATACGGATATGATCACAACCCTGTCACGGCAGAATCCCGTATCAAAGTGGAAAACATGCATGCGGATGTTCTTTTTCTTGCCGTAAAAGACGATGATGCATGGCCATCAGATGTTGCCGTACCCAGAATGGTACAGGTACTGAAGAATACGAAATATCCCTATCGCATTGAGTCTCATATATATGAAAAAGCCAGCCATGCGCTTACTGACGGATTGGATGAAATGACGGGGTATGCCAGATGGGCGCTGGAGCACATGCTTCCGGCCGAAAAGAAATATCCGCAGGAATGTGAAGCTGCAAGGCAGGACAGTTTCCGGCGGATTCTGCGCTTTCTTGAGGAATGGAAGACAAAAAATGATCATGCATAAATATGGAGCCAGTACTAATTGAAGAAGGCCTGAAAGGAAAACCATCATGAGTTTGCTCCATTTCACAGTGAAAAAAGACGGTTTCTGCGGATTGTTTTCGCCTGCAGCAGAAAACAGAAATGCCGCAGTCATCATTTTGGAGGACGGATCCCCTGACAGCTTCCTGGTAAAGACTGCGTTGAAGTGGATCAACCGGATGGGCGTTTCCGCTATGGGCGTAGGACCTGAAAAAAGCATGAAAGGGGTGCATAGCTGGCCTTTGGAGAACATTGAAAACGCGGTAAGTTTTCTTCAATCTCAAGGGTATGACAGGGTTGGTGTGTGCGGCGCAATTTATCGAAATAACAGCACAACAATTTCAGCCGGCACAGCCGCTCCAAAGATCCAAATCAATGAAAGGATAAAGCGCTTTTTCAGGATCTGTTCCCATGTCTGAACATAGGGGATATCCTCACATCCGGGAAGAAGCCAGAATCTGTCGGTCCCGACCCAGAGCTTATCAATCACAATGCCGTCATACCAGTTCATAACTTCCAGAAAAAGCAATGCCTGCAGATAAGCAGGTTTAAAATCTGTAATATGATTCCAAATTCCAATGATCAGGACCAGAGCGGTCAGCATGACAATAACAAACGGGATCATAAACTGTTTTCTCTTCCGGTTCATTGTTTCCCGATCTGTCAGTCCGATCTCAATTGCTCTGTCCTGTACCGGTTTCGGATAGAAATACAACCCGTTTATTGCGTTATTCCCGACAGCGATTTTTACCATCAGGGTAAACAGAGCACAGTATAAAACAAGCTGCAGAATAATCATGATCAGGCTGCTTTCCTCCACTATTTTATTTTTT
>CADBQK010000172.1 GCA_902796775.1 uncultured Lachnospiraceae bacterium | reverse complement strand
AGAAAGCCATGGGTTTTCTCCGTTTTGCTGTTTTTGATTGCATTGACGGGTTTTTTTTACTGCAGGAGTACAGACTTTTTTTCCAGCTTCGGATTGCTGGCAGGATTCCTGTTTGCAATACCGTTTGAAGAGAAATATGTCCGCTTTGAAAATACGCGGTCACCGCTGAACTGTGTTCTCCGGATACTGGGAGGTCTGGTCATTTTTCTTGTACTGGATATACTGTTGAAACTTCCATTTTCAAAGGAATTTCTTGATTCCGGTACTTTGGCAGCCTACACAGTACGCAGTATCCGGTATGCAATCATAGTTTTTGCAGATCTGGGAGTATATCCGTTGGCATTTCGTTTCAAAAAGGAGACAGGGGACCATTCTTTGTTTCTAAATTGAGTTAAGGAGACAGGGCATATTCTCTGTCTCCTTTTGACTCCTGCCTTGTTTTTCTGAGTTTTCTTTGATATGATGAAGAAGCAGAATATTGTCTGATATTGCTGACAATTTAAGCACAGAGACAGAAAATGCTCAGACAGGCGGAACTGTCTGATGCAGGGAGCTGACGGAAAGGAGAAGAGTCATGATCGAAGAATTAATGAGAAGTACGGTTGGCTGGTCTTCGGGATCATTTGTTGTGCATTCCGGGGAAGGCTCCGGAGAGAAGAGGTACCGTGTTGAGCATGACTCAATTGGTGATAAAAATGTTCCGGCGGATGTTTATTATGGCGTTCAGACACTACGAGCCGTGGAGAATTTCCGAATTACCGGACTGACTGTGCACCCCGAGATTATCAACAGCCTTGCATACATTAAAAAGGCAGCGGCTATCACAAACAGAGAGATAGGGCTGCTGGATCCCAAGGTTTCGGAAGCAATCGTGGGTGCATGCGATGAGATCCTGACAGGAAAGTTTTGCAGGGATTTTGTCGTAGATCCGATCCAGGGCGGCGCAGGCACTTCTCTTAATATGAATGCTAATGAAGTAATCGCCAATCGTGCGATTGAGCTTCTTGGAGGCCAGAAGGGAGACTATAGTCTGGTCCATCCGAATGATCACGTCAATCTGTGTCAGTCTACGAATGATGTGATTCCTTCAGCCGGAAAGATGACAACCATTCACCTGCTCATGAATCTGATGATTCAGCTGGAGTGTCTTCATCTGGCTATGTCAAAGAAAGCGAAGGAATTTGATCACGTCATCAAGATGGGGCGCACGCAGATGCAGGATGCAGTTCCGATCCGGCTGGGTCAGGAGTTTAAGGCTTATGCAGATGCGATCAAGCGTGAAATTGGACGTGTTGAGAAGGCTATTGATGAGATGCGTCCTCTCAATATGGGCGGTACTGCCATCGGGACAGGGATCAATGCCGATGAAGCATACCGGAAAAGGATCGTACCGGTGCTGAATGAGGTTTCGGGGATCGAGTTTGTTCAGGCTGCTGATCTCATCGATGCAACACAGAATCTGGATCCTTTTGTGGCTGTTTCCGGCCTGGTAAAAACCTGTGCAGTCACTCTTTCCAAGATTGCGAACGATTTAAGGCTCATGTCCTCCGGCCCGAGAGCCGGCTTTGGTGAAATCAATCTTCCTGCGAGACAGAATGGCTCTTCCATCATGCCCGGAAAAGTTAACCCTGTTATCCCGGAAGTCGTAAATCAGGTCGCTTTCAACGTGATCGGTAACGATATGACGATCACACTCGCTGCGGAGGCAGGACAGCTGGAACTGAATGCTTTCGAGCCTATTATCTTCTACAATCTGTTCCAGTCTATCGATACGCTGGGCTTTGCGGCAGAGACTTTTGTCGACAACTGTATTACCGGTATTACTGCCAACGAGGACAGATGCCGCGAGCTTGTGGAAAATAGTGTAGGAGTTGTAACGATACTGGCTCCGGTTATCGGATACCAGCGCGCAGCGAATATCGCGAAGAAGGCACTGCTGCAGAACCGTCCGGTACGTGAGGTCATCCTTGAAGAAGGTGTCCTGACGCCGGAAGAAGTAGCCAGGGTACTGGATCCTGTCAGTATGACAGAATAGGATCTTAGGACTGTAAGGATAATACAGTAGATAATAATTATATAGCGTGTTGACTGGAGGGCCTTGCAGATGTATTCTGCAAGGCTCTTTCAGTATCATAAACGTGCAGTTGTTAGAGAGTAATTTACTCTGACATCTGCACTTTTTTGCAGATAGATGTTGTGT
>CADBQK010000171.1 GCA_902796775.1 uncultured Lachnospiraceae bacterium | reverse complement strand
GATACAGCGGCTTATTATGAGGGCTTTCGTCAGGGAGTGGCCTATGCGGAAAATGAACTCATGCTGACATCTTCGGACCTGTCTCTCTATGCTGAGTTCTGCGGGAGTACCGAATTGTCTCCCAGAAGACTCGGAGATGCCCTTGATTTTTATAATGGCGGAGTCGATCTCATTATCACAGATCATAAAGGCATAGCGGAAGCTGCTGACCGCGCAGCATCAGCGGCTGAAAAAGGTGAAATTGCTGTACTGGGATTTGACGATGCCCACGAACTGAGCCATATCAAGTTCGCTGCAGTAGCCGACAGAGAGGCCGCGGCAAAGGCTTATCTTACTGAGATTGAAAACGATGAGGCATTTGTGGGAGGAATCGTCAGAGAACTTAATGCAGGCCAGTATGCTGCTAAAATCTCAGCTGATTTCACCAAATTCATAGCATTCGGACAGGATTCTTATCGAAGTATCCTGAACGCGATGGCGCAGATGAACCAGTCTCAGGATGTTTCTTCTGATGAAGAAGGCGGAGAGACGGTTTCTGCGTATGGTATTCAGGATGCGGAATCCGTAGCGGTTACTGAAGTGAATTCCGGAGATATAGCATCGCATCTTTCCGGAGGAGGATCTTCAGTACAGGCAGAGACTTCGGACGCCGGCACTGACTCTGCGGATTCCTCTGAGGAATCTGCTTCTTCTGAGAGTTCGGAAGAGGCTGCGGATGAGAGCTCTGAGGACGGTGAATCGGAAGACGGCAGCTCAGAGGATGGCGGCTCGGAAGACGGCAGTTCGGAAGAATGAGAGCCTTAAGAGATAATTGTCCTGATGAATAAGATTAAAAAACGCTGAAGTAAAATCAGCGTTTTTTTAATGGGCTTTTGTTATTTTGTGTTTTTCAGGAGTTTCAATTGCTTTTCAAAGAAATCGAAAACACTGCTCCAGTATAGTTCCAGAACATCTTCTTCGGAATTGGCTATTTCGTGTTTTGCAGTAGGGAATCGTATGATTTCCGTCATATCGGTGAGTGTCGCAAAACGCATTTGGGCTTCATTGTCGACCAGTGTATCATTTCCGGCCTGACAGATCAGAATCGGGATTCTGATATTTCCTGCATTTTTGATCACCTGATCAGTGGCGGCCAGAGCAGCGCGGACCCAGGAATATGTGATATTTTCAGTCTGATAAGCCTTGTGACGGATTCTTGATTTCAACGTATGGTCAAAGCGGGCTTTAGACATGCTGCAGCTGTCCTCAAATGAAGCTTCGGCATCAAAGTGATCTTTGCCCAGCGGCTTGTTGTTCCAGAACAATAATTTGGATGCCGCTGCAAGCATGCGGGCACCTCTTTCGGAAGCTTTGCTGAAATTGATTCCGATCATCGGGGAAGACAGAACAGCTGATACGGCACTATCGGGAAACTTCTCGAGGAAAAGAGCGGATATGCATCCACCCATGGAATGCCCATAGATCAATACGGGATTCTCAGGACAGTTCACTTTCAGGAGCTGCTCCATAACACATTGAAGATCCATGAGATACTCGTCGAAATTCCTGATGAATATACGGTTTGCTTCCGGGATTTTGCGGCCTGAACGCCCGTGCCCCCTCAGGTCCGGAGCAAAGACGGAATATCCCTCATTATAAAAATAATAAATATGTTCAATGTAGCGCTCAGCGAATTCACTCAGCCCATGGACAAGCAGAACAGCTGCCTTAGGCTTGTCATGAAGAGCATAGAGCGCGTGGATTTTTGTGCCGTCAGTGCTTAGAAGCCTTGCATGTCGGACATGGTCTTTTACAAAGGAAGCAACTTCACCTGTCATTACATTCTGATAGTTTTCCTCTGAGATGATTTTTCTTTTCATAAACAGGAATCCTCCTTTGGCATCTGGTTAGTAACCTTATTATACGGAAATGAGATGAGGATGTCCATTCATTGAAAATATTAGCACTCACCTCTTGACAGTGCTAACAACCGGTGCTATATTGAGAACATAAATTGGAAAATATGATCCGGGAGGTGGATTTTATGAATATTGATAAGTTTACGAGAAAATCAAAAGAAGCCATTATGGAGCTGGAAAAGACAGCGCTGGACTTCGGAAATCAGGAAATCGATGAAGAGCATCTTCTGTATGTCCTGATCACTCAGGAGGACAGCCTGATTGCAAAACTGTTGGAAAAGATGGGAATTGACACTGCTTCGTTTACAAGTGCTGTGGAAAATGCCATTGACAGCAGAGTAAAGGTAAGCGGAGGTACACAGTACTGGAGCGCGGATCTCAACAAGGTTCTGTTGAAATCTCCTGATGAGGCACGTTCCATGGGAGACGAATATACATCTGTTGAGCACCTGTTGCTTTCCATGCTGAAATATCCGAATAAGGCTGTGAAAGGACTGTTCTCCCGTTTTGGCATCACAAGGGACAGCTTCCTTTCGGCATTGGCGTCGGTACGCGGCAACCAGAAGGTGACGACCGATAATCCGGAGGTCACATACGATTCTCTGGCAAAATACGGAATTGACCTGGTAGAGAGAGCAAAAGAACAGAAGCTGGATCCGGTAATAGGGAGAGACGACGAGATTCGTCAGGCGATTCTGATTCTTTCAAGAAAGTCCAAAAACAATCCTGTTCTCATCGGTGAGCCAGGCGTCGGCAAAACAGCAGCAGTCGAAGGTCTTGCGCAGAGAATTGTGAACGGAGATGTGCCGGATAATCTGAAGGATAAACACATTTTCGCGCTTGATATGGGTTCTCTCGTTGCGGGAGCAAAGTACAGAGGTGAATTTGAGGAACGACTTAAGGCCGTTCTGGAAGAAGTACGGCAGTCTGAAGGCAGAATCATTCTCTTTATTGATGAACTGCATCTGATTGTCGGAGCCGGAAAGACCGAAGGGGCCATGGATGCCGGCAATATGCTGAAACCGATGCTCGCAAGAGGTGAACTGCACTGCATCGGTGCTACAACACTTGATGAATACAGGGAATATATCGAAAAGGACAAAGCCCTCGAAAGACGTTTCCAGCCTGTTATGATCAATGAGCCCACAGTAGAAGATACCATCTCGATCTTAAGAGGACTCAAGGAACGCTATGAGGTTTATCATGGTGTGAAGATTACAGACAACGCGCTGGTTTCGGCTGCAGTACTGTCGAACCGTTATATTACGGACCGTTTCCTTCCTGACAAGGCCATCGATCTCGTTGATGAAGCCTGCGCGCTGATCAAGACCGAACTCAATTCCATGCCTACGGAACT
>CADBQK010000170.1 GCA_902796775.1 uncultured Lachnospiraceae bacterium | reverse complement strand
TGACGGATACATCATTCCCACTCCGGTGAACACCAAGTATTCAGCACCGCATTTCCTGCACTTGATCCCAATTCCGTCTCCCATTTTTATTCCTCCTGAATTACTGTTTTTCTTACATATCAAATGATACAGATATGAGTTATCTCAAAGGTAAACTGTCAGGTGACATTTTTAAGGCCGGTAATAATGCATATCCCTTCATATACATTCTATAAAATATTCTGTACGATAATCGGTACATTGGAAGCACAGATCTTAGCATTTCTCATATATACAGAAAAAGCGCAGCTTTTCAGCTGCGCTTTTATGGTTAGATAGAGTTTTAGCGCTATCATTAATTCTTCTTTATCAAAAACAGAAGAAATAAAAGTAACTGTGCTCACTTCATTACAAACTGGATATTGTTCGAATCAGATGATAAAACTACAAACTGTCCATCTTTAATTACAAGTTCTTTTTTTTCACCTACAGCTAATACTATCGGGTTTGCACAATTATCATCGGAAACGAAATACTCCCATTCACCATCCAGTTCAGGCTCACCACAATAAACACTTACCTGAGCTGTGCTCTTAGTATCAAGATTAGTTACTTCGTATGTGCCAGCCGGAATAAAATATGCAATTTCTAATTCTTCGAACTCTGTACCAGCGTTAAGAGTATACTCTTTCCCATATTCGCCTAATTGCCCTTCGATTACCAAGAAACTTACAGTCTCAACCTTATCTGCACTTTCAGATTTATCTTCTTTGTCTGATGCATTGCCTACATCATCTGAATCATTTGTTTCTGTAATAGATGTTTTATTATCAGATGGCTTTGAATCGCTACTATTATCCTGTGGTGCAGTAGGAATAGTTGTCTCTTTTGGTTCAACTTCAACTGGATTTTCAGGAGATTTTGGTCCAAATGCTACTCCTATAATCATGCATGCAAAACACGACAATAAAATAAAGGCAGTCTTTCTCCTGGCACGTTTTTTTAACAAACTTCTAATCAACAAAACAAATGACACTATTACGCCAATAAAGCCAGCAACTCCAAGAAGCATAAACAACATTACAGTTTCCCTCTTAATCCTTTTTTTCTAGTAGATAATGCGCTAGTGGTCACTAGTTAAACCATATCTCATTATAGATTTGTTTACTCTACTTGAACACTATAAATAGTTAACTATTATCTTTCTTCTTTGTTCGTTATTTCATTTATATATAAAGCGCAGCTGAAAAGCTGCGCTCAGTTTATTATAAGGTTCTATTCTGCTGCTGAAGTCCAGGAGTCAATCGTCGTCATCCTCATCAGGATCATCTTCTGCGAAATCTTTGCCGTCCTGATAGCTGCGTCTGCCGTCAGATGCCTTGAAGTTGTACACGGGCTTCATGATATCCAGGATATCAACGGAATCTTTTATTACGTCTATGATGTCTTCCAGAGACTTGTAGGCCATAGGAGCTTCATCGAGGGTACCCTCGTTCACGGAAGTGGTGTATATGCCCTCCATGCTCCTTCTGTATTCCTCCATATCAACGGTAGCCTTAGCCTTTGTCCTGGACATGATTCGTCCGGCGCCATGAGGCGCGGAATAGTTCCACTCGGGATTTCCCTTGCCCACAGCGATGACGGATCCGTCCCTCATGTTTATCGGGATCAGCACCTTCTCTCCCTTATGGGCTGCTATGGCCCCCTTTCTCAGGATCATCTCATCTGTATCTATATAGTTATGGATGGTATGGAAGGACTCTGCAGCGATCATACCAGTCCTTTCCAGTATGATCTCAGCCATCTTCTCCCTGCTTCTGCAGGCGAATTCCTGACAGATTTTAACATCGTGCAGATAGTCATCCAGATACTGTCCGTACAGCCAGCATATGTCATCCGGCACAGTCAGCATCTGAGTCTTGAAACCGCGCTCCAGCTCCTTCAGGTCAGACTGTATCTCAGCCCTCCTGCCCTGCTCCTTATACTTGCGGATCAGCTCATCCCTGTTTCGGAAGTACTCCTCCTTGCCCATATGCAGATCCACAGCCAGCCTCTGGTAGATCTCCGCGACCTGCTTGCCCAGGTTCCTGCTTCCGGAATGGATGATCAGGTAAAAGGAGCCGTCGCTTGTCCTGTCTATCTCTATGAAGTGGTTTCCGCCGCCCAGTGTCCCCAGAGACCTCTCCAGCCTTCTGGACTGCTTCAGAGACCTGTAGCAGCGAAGAACTGTCAGGTCGAATCTCTCGATCCTTCCGTCCCATACGTTCTTCCCGGAAGGAATAAAATGGCACGCATCATCAATCGCCTCGAAGTCCAGCTCCTTATCAGCCAGCTTCACTGTGTACATTCCGCAGCCGATATCCACACCGACTATGTTAGGGCATGCCTTATCATTAATTGTCATTGTAGTGCCTATGGTGCAGCCCTTTCCGGCGTGCACGTCAGGCATTATCCTGACCCTGCTTCCGGCGGTCAGCTCATAGTCGCACATC
>CADBQK010000169.1 GCA_902796775.1 uncultured Lachnospiraceae bacterium | reverse complement strand
TGGTTTAAATTTCAGCAGGAATTTGAGAACAAGATGAGACGATATTTCTTATCACCGAATCTTAGATTACCTGTATATAAACAAGAGACACAGGGAACTTTGGGCGCGATATTATTAGGGATTCTGATTCTGTCAGATTGGATTTCTTCGAGCAGTATATTCCAGGAAGCAGAATCCTGGATCAATACAGAACAAGCGCCGAAGCTTTTCAAAACTACTATCGAAGACTTCTTGGAGCGAAGCGGTTTACTGCCAATAGTTGTAGATTGGGGGAGTGATTTTTGCAGCGTTTGGAGAAATATACCGGAAAATGGTCGCCGCCTTTTACAGGTAAAGATAGAAGAAGTTTTTCATGAGTCTAAAGACCGCTGCGATATGGTCTTGATAGAAGCTCCGATGGGAGAGGGTAAAACTGAAGCAGGTATTTATGCAGCTTTGCAGATGGCCAGACAGTGGAAGCGGGATGGATTATATATTGCACTTCCTACAGCGGCGACGGCAAACCAAATGGTCAACCGGGCGCGTGCTTTGCTGGACATGCACAACCAGGAGAGGTCTGTAAGGCTTCTTCATGGCATGGCATGGATGGAGCAAACAGACCATTTTCAGGGAGCATCTAAAGATGAAGCCGACCAGATTGCACGCTGGTTAGCTCCGATGAAGCGCGGACTTTTGGGGCAGTATGCAGTGGGTACGATCGATCAGGCTATGCTTGCAGCGACAATCGTGAGACATGGGGAACTGCGCCTTTTGGGATTGGCAAATAAAGTTCTTATCATTGATGAGATACACTCGTACGACCAATATATGATGAGCATTATTCTTCGATTGCTGGAGTGGTGTAAAGCTTTGGAGATTCCAGTCGTGATGCTCTCGGCGACATTGCCGCCGGAAATGAAAGCGCAATTGTTCTCTGACTATACCAAGCGACCATTGTCTGACAGGTATCCTCTGATTACAGCTGTTGATGAAAAAGGGGAACTTATTGAGAGAACAATTGAACATACAAGCCACACTCTTTGTGCGGACGTAAAGATATTAGATTATTTGGGAAATGCGGAACGCATTGCCGAATGTGCCATCGAACTGGTTAAAAACGGCGGTTGTATCTGTGTTCTTATGAATACTGTAAAAGAAGCGCAGGAAGTATATCTGGAGATAAAAAAAAGATATCAGGGCGATCTTATGCTGTTTCATGCCCGGTTTCCTGCTCAAAGAAGAAGTGAGATAGAGGCGGAATGTGTTCGTAAGTACGGAAAAGAAAAAGAGCATCGTCCGGAACAATCAATTCTAATAGCGACACAGGTTGTAGAGCAGTCTCTCGATGTTGACTTTGATGCGATGATAACTGCTATAGCGCCGATTGACTTGCTGCTTCAAAGATTAGGACGCGTATTTCGCCATGATGAAACAAAACGTCCAGCTGCTTTATCAAAAGCGGCATTATATGTCCTTACTCCTTCAGAAGACAATCAGTTTGGCGCAAGTGCTTTTGTATACCCGGAGCCGATTCTAAAAAGCAGTATCAGGGTACTGACCGGCAGAAAAAGTATTCGTATTCCGGAAGATCTGGCTGGGCTGGTACGGGATGGCTATGATACGGCGAAGGTCCCGGTGACTGAGATAGAGGAATGGTTTGAGAATAAAGTCAAGGAACAGGTTGAAGCAGGAGCAAGCCAGCAGTATCTGATAAATCCGCCGGACCGCAGCTACAATATTCTGGATGACTCTATATTATTTGAAGATGAAGATGGGAATCTGGCAGTAAAAACGCGCCTTGGTGAGCCGACTGTACATATTGCGGTGGTGGAGCCTGAATTATTTGAGCAGTTGAAACCCTATATACATACAATACAGGGAAGTCAGTATGCTGAGGTATGGAAATCAGATATTGCTGATAAAATAATGCGCCAGTCAGTTTCTGTTCGTAAAAGCAGCCTGGGTAATAATTCAGCTGAATCTGTACATGTATTCGGGGGTAAGCTTCTGTCTGGTACATGGATATTTACTGCGGAAGCTCAGAACTGTGTACTGGCGAACGGAAAAGAGATAATTATGGATCCGGAACTGGGGCTACGTATAGAAGAAAGGAAAAAACAATGAAGGATTCTTTTAATGTGCTTGATCAGGCGTGGATCCCAACTGTTACTCTGAGTGGACATAGACAGGATATGGGAATCAGAGAGACACTGGCAAATGCACACCTGCTTCGAGAAATTTCTGATGCTTCACCGTTAAAGGAATACAGTGTGTATCGATTCCTCGGACTATTCCTGATGGATGCCCTGCGTCCGGCCAGTGAGATAGATATTGAAGATTTGCTGGATATAGGTGCGTTTGATATGAGCAAAATTGAAAACTATATTGAGCAATGCCAGGGCGAAGGAGTCAGTTTTGACCTGTTTGATGATAACATCCCGTTTCTGCAAAGCAAACTCGATGAAAAAATAGATACCGTCGAAAAACCAGTCAGTATTTTGGATTGTACACTCCCCAGTGGAAATAACCACGTACATTTTATGCATAAAGCACCAGAGAAAATAGAAGCCGGGGAGGCAGTCAGACTACTTCTTTCGACATATCTGTTCTGTACTGCAGGCGCTCAGGGATATCCTTCCGGGGTTTATGGGGCTCCACCTTTCTTTGGAGTTATAAAAGGAAAAAACCTGTATGAAACTCTGATCAACATCTTGCTGCCAATCAGCTGGATCGGAATTCCGTTTGATGAACCGCCGGTCCTATGGAGACGGAAAACCCCGATAAAGCCCAAAGGAGATATTCCCGGAACTTCCTGGCTTCAGGGAATGCTCTTTCCGACCAGAAGGATCCACCTGATTGGAGACGGAAATGGATATGTCCGGGCTGTCTATTTGAGTCAGGGAGAGAATTTTATCAACAAAGAAACTTGGAAGGACCC
>CADBQK010000168.1 GCA_902796775.1 uncultured Lachnospiraceae bacterium | reverse complement strand
ACAAATTCTCTGGAGGCATCCAGTTTAAACGGAACATGGCATACCATTGGAACCGTCAGCTTTAACTGGGTTGGCAGGAATGAATAAAGCGCCCCCATTCCAACATCCTGAATATACTCCGGATTGGGCAGCACTACACGAAGGATCATAGTCTTCCCATTCGGGAGTCCCACCTGTGTATCTTCCCCATAGCGGGCCTGACATGCTGTTCGCGTAAATACGACCGGATAGGAATATCTTGAGCAAGTGATTGATTCCCTGACATCAACATCAGATCCGTTAGCGTCATGATCACGAAGGTTCACGGATATTTCAACATCCCGTTCAACCTCCATAGCTTTGCAGCCGGTCATACCCGATCGGGAAACATGAAATTCCATACTTCTCCAGACATCAAAATACATTTTCAGCGATGTCAGTTTGTTTAGGAAAAGCAGAGGATTCCTGCTGAATAGAGCTTCTTTACTGCAATATTGGGCCTTAATCTCCCTGTAGATTTCTTTGGCCCGTTTGGGAACATACAGTGTCATCTCGGTTCCGGGGCAATACTCCGTGTTCTGATATGAAGCCACCGGAATTGTAAAGTTCTCCTTATATAATTCAAACGAAAACCACCCGCTCCGAATCAGTACTTTCTCTGAAACACCGAATACAGACTTGAAGCCAATTCCTTTTTCACCAATCTCATTTCCGGATGAGGAAACATTTTTAGCTGCTTCCGCGATACCGGTAATCGCAAAGACATTAAAAGGTGTGAAGCCAACTTCGTTATAAGTCAGAACGATTTTATCCAGGTTAAAGTCAAAATACATGTCTAGACTGCAGTCTTCCGGGGAATGATACTCACAGTCGTCCACATTTTGGATCAGTTCAAAAATAAAGCGCAGGCTGTTTGAATACAGACCATCTTCTCCAACAGAAAGGATCGAACTCAGCAAAGCAGGATAATTGTCACCATGCAGTTTGTCATTTTCAGCAACAGCCTCCCGGAATTTTCGCAGCAGCTCAATATAGGCTTTCCCGTCGGCGGAAGATGTTACTTCAGCCGGCGTCACATTTTTCAGTCCATCCCGTAGCTTTTTCAGCTGCGTGGACCCAAGATCAAAGCAATCTACAACTCCATATTCTCTCTTCAGCTGCTGCAGTGTACCCATTTTCATCCCTCCAGGATTGTCAATACTCCATTCACTAATAATGTTGTATATATCTCCGCCTTTTCGGCAGAATCTTTGATCGCACCCGCTTTTCTGGAATAGTTCTCCTGCGCTGATTCCAGTTCACTCTGCCTCATTCTTCTGATATTGTCGTCAAACGCGTCTCTGACTTGTTGTTCCAATGACCGGATGCGGTTGCGATGTGTATTGGCAAGGCTCTCAAGTTTAAACGTAATAGTTGTCTGTACGTCTCGTTTATGAGTCTCCCTGTCATTCAGCCACATCTGCACATGCCGGTCTTCCAGCGCAGTCCAGTCATACGCTCCGGTTGTTTTTTTCTCCACATGATCAGACTCTTCTAAAATATAAGGGAGTTCATTCATAACTGTCTCGTTTTCACAGACAGTGACAAGCTTGGTGTAGGTAGTAAACCCTGTATATTTCCATGCAAAAATGGAAAACAGATATTCTCCGGCCGGGATCTCTTTCGAATAATGATGAAGATGCAGATAAGCCGTCTCATTGCCTGAAAAATAGAGCGCGGCCTGCCTGGCCAGCGGATGCATCGGGGTAATGAAAAAGCTGTCCCTTTCTTTGGAAGCGGCATCCGGGTCAAAAGTGATCGTATGGTTCGGCTTCCTGCCGCTGAGGAAACTCTCCCATGTTCTGCGAAGGCCGTTTCTTCCGCCCGGCAGTCTTCTCAAATCATCACGCAGAATACCCCTTGCCGACGCGGATAATCTCATATTTTTTAATGCCGCTTCACCTATAATATAGGTACCGTCTCCGACACGTTCCCTTATATAGTTTTCAATCAGTTTTTGCAGGCACTGCTGCGTAAGCCATGGATTCTCCGCTTTTCGGATTTCCTGCGATGTCGTGAACTCTGTCAGATCAAAACCGAATAGCTCCTTTTCCTCTTCTTCCAGACGTGTCAATTCCTGAACTTTTCTGACTTCATTATCTGCCATCTGCTCAAACTTGATTTTCCGCTCTTCTTCTGTCAGTGCAGTATCCAGAGCAATCGCTTCGATCCCCTGTGCAATTTCCCCAAGGATTTCATCACAGTCACCGATACTCCTCTCGAATACACCGATCCTCATCAGACAACGATAATAGATTTCCGCATCTACAGTATCTTCTGTAATGATGTTGTAAATATTCACCGCTTCACTCTGCTGCCCCCGGCGGTCGATTCGGCCAATGCGCTGTTCGATCCGCATGGGATTCCAGGGAAGGTCGTAATTGATCATCATATTACAAAACTGATAATCCAGGCCTTCCGATCCAACCTCGGTAAAAAGCAGAATATCAATTGCATCAGGCTCCTCTTTCGGAAGTTCAAATCTGCTCTTTAACGCATACCGAACTTCATCCTTTACACTTCCATCAACCTGTTCGACCCTGTATCCAATAGATGAAAGACGTTT
>CADBQK010000167.1 GCA_902796775.1 uncultured Lachnospiraceae bacterium | reverse complement strand
GGTGCGACCGGCGGTGTTATGGAGGCTGCTCTCCGTACAGCTGTCGAAGTGATGACCGGCGAAGAGCTGAAGAACCTGGATTTCGTAGAAGTCCGTGGTACCGACGGTGTTAAGGAAGCTACTTACAATGTAGCAGGCATGGATGTTAAGGTAGCAGTCGCTTCCGGTCTGTCCAATGCAAGAGTCCTGCTTGACAAGATTCGTGCAGGTGAGGCTGATTATCACTTCATCGAGATCATGTGCTGTCCGGGCGGCTGCGTCAATGGCGGCGGCCAGCCTCAGGTACATGCAAATGTCCGCAACTTTACAGATGTCCGCGCACTTCGTGCAAAGGCTCTGTATGAGAACGATCTGAACAAGCCGCTTCGTAAGTCTCATGAGAATCCTTCCATCGCAAGGGTCTACAAAGAGTACTTCGGTGAATACGGCAGTGAGAGGGCACATCATGTCCTTCACACCAGCTACGTTCCCAGGTCAATCAACTAATGATCGACTGGCTTAATTGAGTCACAGCCGCGCCGGGCTTAATGCCCGGCGCGGTTTTCTTCTGGCAGTGAGTCAGGGGAGTCAGTGAGTCAGGGGACGTATCAGCTGACTCAATCTGTCTCACCTGTCTAAACCTTCGGAATGTCGGGTAGATACAAAAGTTCTTGACAAAATCTACCATAGCGTTTATAAATAGGGGAGACAAGCATCATGGGAATAAAATTACATATGAATGGTGATTATTCCACGATGGTGGGATGAATAGGAGGTCAATACTATGAATAAGGCAGAATTGGTTGCAGCTATTGTTGAGCAGACCGGTTTGAAGAAGGCAGATGCGGAGAAGGGCCTGGCAGCATTTCAGGATGTTGTAAAGGCTGAGCTTGCAAAAGGCGGCAAAGTACAGCTGGTTGGATTTGGTACATTTGAAGTATCTGAAAGACCTGAGCGCGAGGGCAGAAATCCTCGTACAGGAGAGAATATGAAGATTGCTTCTGCCAAGGTTCCGAAGTTCAAGGCAGGTAAAGCTTTCAAGGATTCTGTAAACGCATAAAGCAATAGACAACAGAAGACAGGATCGCCATAAAACTGCCGCAGCACATCATGCGGCAGTTTTGTTGTAGGAGACCATCGTATGAGACTGGATAAATATCTGAAGGTTTCGAGGCTGATCAAGCGGAGAACGGTAGCCAATGAAGCCTGTGATGCCGGCAGGGTGATGCTCAATGGAAAGACAGCCCGCGCCAGCGCGAATGTGAAAGAGGGCGATATTATTGAGATCGCTTTCGGGACCAGGAGCGTAAAGGTTGAGGTACTGGACGTCCAGGAGACCACAAAAAAGACAGAGGCCGCGCAGTTATACCGATATTTGTAATCACCCGGCTCCTTTTGGGTGAGTGGTAGAAGATGACGAAATATGTGCGCTTCGTACCGTGGATGTGGGGCTGAGGGAAGCAAATTTTTACAAAAGTTTTAAAAATATATTGCTTTTATGAAATGATTTGGTACAATGAAAAGGACTGGTGAGACACTGATGCGTGCAGGCAGCAATGGAAAAAGGTCAGTAAAAAAGAGAAAAGGCCGTATCTTAATGCCGCATATGCGGCTGGTAGTTCTGCTGGTATTTGTTAGCTGTGTCGGTATTATGGCAAATACGTTCAGGATCTACAGACAGATTACGCATTATGAAGCCGTCAGAGAGGATGTTAATACCAGGATCGAAGAGGAAAAGAAGGAGCAGGAGGAGTTAAAGGCAAAAGTGTCCGATATGGGCTCCGATGCTTATATTCAGCAGCAGGCACGGGAAAAGCTTGGTCTGGTTTTTGATAACGAGATCATTTTTAAGAAAAGGAAGTGACCGGCCGTTTTTAACCTCTTATCTGCCTGGTGATCTCTGCAGCTTTGCAGGGGAAGGAGATTCTCTTTGTCAGGATCATATCGGAAGATAATGACCGGGCATTTATAAAGTCAGGGATCAGGTATTTACTGTATTTATAATAAAAGATATCGCAGAATGAGAGGAGACCGGAATATGATAGAGAAAGCAGGAAGATCCGCTTTGTACAGACAAGCCCGCCGAAGGATTTTCAGAGGTTTTCTGTGCCTGGCAGCTGCTTTTCTGCTTGGTGCAGTGATGATGCTGACTGCAGGGCGGGTGCTGGCTGCTGAAGCCGGAGATCCCGGCAGGATAACGCCTGAGAAGAAGGCGGCTTCACAGACAGGTATGGTATCCAGTTCTCTCAGAAGACGTGCCCAGCAGAATGCAGCGCAGCGTAAAGTAGTAGGATACGGTATTGATGTATCCTACTGGCAGGGTAATATTGACTGGAGTAAGGTAAAGGCGGACGGAGTGACCTTCGCCTTTATTCGTGTTGCATACAGGACGTATGGATCGAGCGGCACATTAAATGCAGATACAAAAGCAAAACAGAATATCGAAGGCGCAAAAGCCGTCGGTATTAAAGTTGGCGTATATTGTTTTTCTACCGCTATCTCAGAGAAGGAAGCTTTGGAAGAGGCCAGATTTACGCTGGATATGATCCGCGGATATAAGCTTGAGCTTCCGGTTGTATATGACTGTGAAGGATATGCAGAGAAGGAGTACAGGAATTATTCCAGCAATCCCTCCTCCGCATCGAATGTACGAAAAAGAACGGACAGGGCTCTGGCTTTTATGGAGTATGTCGAGAGCCAGGGTTATGAGGCGATGATGTACAACAGCGCCGGCCACATGCTGAATAATACTTATTGGGACATGAGCCGTATAGAGAATAAATACGGGATCTGGATGGCCCAGTACTACTATCAGGATGAGGAAAAAAATGAACTGATGCATGACTTTAAATCCATGGTTGCAAAACCGAGCTGGTACACTGGTCCCTATCGTTTCTGGCAGGGAACCTGCTCCGGCAAGATCAATGGAATTAAAGAAGGGGTCGACCTCAATCTGGAATATGAGATGGTGCCGCCGGCGGCGAATATTAGCTATCCGATGGCAGTCGGCTGGGGGAAGGACGCCTCGGGCGGAAAGTATTATACCATCGGAGGGAAACGGGTTACCGGATTGCAGAGGATCCTGGACAACACGTATTATTTTAATGAAGCTGGTATCATGCAGACAGGGCCGCAGCAGATCAATGGGCAGTGGTACGTTTTTGATCCGGTGACAGGCGCACTGCAGAAAAACTGTTTCCAGAAGATTAAAACTGCATCAGGGGGGACCATAACGGTTTATTATGGAAGCAATGGCGAGAAGTATACCGGTTCCCATAAGATCGACGGTTATTACTATTATTTCCGTGAATCTGACGGGGCGATGCTGACCAGCTGCTTTAAGACCCTCAAAAACAGCAGCGGCACGAAGTACAAAGTCTATTACGGAGAAGATGGCCGCAGGTATAAAGGATCTCATCAGATCAACGGCGAATGGTATTACTTTAAGTCTTCCGGCGCCATGCTGAAGAAAAAGTGGAAGACTTTAAAGAACTCCAAAGGGAAGAAATATAAGGTTTATTACAATAAAAAGGGTATCCGTCTGAAAGGCATGCAGAAGGTAGGGAAATACTGGTATTATTTCTCCCCCGGCAGCGGAGCCATGGCTAAGAAAAAGTGGAAAAAGATTACAACGGAGGATGGTCTCGTCTACAAAACCTATTTTAAGAGCAATGGCCGCAGAGCATCCGGCTGGCTGAAGATCAAAAAGAAGTGGTATCTGTTTGACAAGGCGACCGGTATGATAGTGTCCTAGAAAATATGGGGACGGAGACTGGCGGGTATGGATACATTCACAGCAAAGATCTACCGTTTTATCAGGGATAAAGACTTGCTTACAGCCGGCGATCGTGTGGTTGCCGGCATTTCGGGAGGCAGTGATTCCATCTGCCTTCTTATGGTACTCTCCGAGCTGAAGCCCCTGCTGGGGCTTCAGCTCGTTGTTGTCCATGTAAATCACAGACTTCGCGGAAAAGAATCAGACACAGATGAGCAGTTTGTCAGGGAGTTCTGCAGGGAACTTGGTGTTGCCTGTCATGTGTTCTCAGAAGATATTGCCTCTCTGGCTGGTCAGCATCACTGGTCTTTGGAGGAAGCCGGGAGGAACTACCGGTATCAATGCCTGGAGGAAGTAATGCAGCAGGAAGGGGCTGACAAGATCGCATCAGCCCACCATCTGGATGATCAGAGCGAGACTGTGCTGATGAATCTGCTGCGTGGAAGCGGTCCGGATGGCCTGACAGGAATCCGCCCAAAGCGCGGTCCGCTGATCCGGCCGCTGTTATGTGTCCGGAAGGCGGAAATACTGGATTATCTTTCCAGAAAGAAAATCCCTTTCCGTACTGACAGTACAAATACGGAGATGGATCATACCAGAAACCGGGTCCGTATGGTACTGCTGCCCTGGATCCGGGAGCAGATCAATCCTGGTGCAGACCTGCATCTGGCACAGACTGCCGAACTGCTTGCCGATACTGCAGATTATCTGCATGAGCAGGCACAGCAGGCAGCTTCGCAGATCCTGGATGGTGCGGGAAATAAGCCTGCAGCTCATTCCGGTCAACTTGTCCGTACAAAGGACTCTGTGAGGTCTGTGATGATAGACACAGGCGGGCTGCTGGCACTTCCGAAAGTGTTGCAGAGAGAAGTTATACGCATTGCTCTCTGCAGATGCGGCAGGGATCTGAAAGATATCGGATACACGCATATCGAGGCAGTTTTGTCTCTGGCAAAAGGCCGGACAGGTGCCCGGATCAGTCTGCCCGGCGGCCTGCAGGCCCGGAAGACCTATGGCAGTGTGATTCTGTGTGAAATAAAAGCACAGGAGCCAGAGCCCTGTGCATCGGCTTTGGCTGAGAAAGAGGAGTCTGGCAGCAGGGATTCTGCTTTGGAAATAGAGGTTCCGCCCCTTTCTGACGGTGAGAGGATCTGCCTGCAGATTTCCGGTATAAGCACCGCCTTCTCCCTGATGGCGGCAGACCAGGTAAATTTGACCGAAATTCCGCAAAAAATGTATACGAAATGGCTGGATTATGATAAGATAAAAAATAGCCTCTGTTTGCGCAGGCGGCGCAGCGGGGACTATATGGAGATTTCGGAAGGCAGAAAAAAACGCCTGCGCCGTATCCTCATTGACGAAAAGATACCGGCAATCTCGAGAGAGGATCTGATCCTGCTGGCGGATGGGCCGCATATCCTGGCGGCAGCCGGGCTGACGAGGATCAGTGAGTATTATAAAGTGACAAAAGAAACCAGACATATTCTGGAGGTTGAGTGGCTGTTATCAGATTTCTGCCCGGCAGGGCAACAGGGGGAATAACAAATGAGTCATATACGTGTACTGCTGTCTGAGGAAGAGGTAGACAAACGTATAGCAGAGCTGGGAGCCCAGATCAGCAGGGATTATGAAGGAAAACACCTGCACCTGATCTGTGTTCTGAAAGGCGGCGTCTTCTTTATGTGCGAGCTGGCCAAAAAGATTACAGTGCCGCTGACGATGGATTTTATGTCCGTATCCAGTTATGGAAATGCAACAAAAACATCTGGTGCCGTCAGGCTGGTCAAGGATCTGGATGAACCATTGGAAGACCGCGAGGTTCTGATCGTGGAGGATATCATTGATTCCGGGAATACACTGCACTACCTGATGGAGATCCTGGCGAAAAGAAAACCGGCAAGCCTGAAACTGTGCACACTGCTGGATAAGCCGGACAGACGTACAACAGAGGTTCATGTGGATTACACAGGATTCAATATCCCTGACGAGTTTGTCGTGGGATATGGACTGGATTATGCACAGCTGTACCGCAATCTTCCGTTTATCGGTGTTGTTGAACAGGAAGATTAACAGGAGGAAGCATATTTGGAGACAAGAAGAAGGGGATCGGCCCTTTGGGGGCTGGTCATACTGTTCATTTTTCTAAGCTTGTTCGCCAGTGAGCGGGGACGGTTCTCCAGGACCAGCGATTATACATTTGCATCCTTTAAAGAAGATATCGAAAAAAAGAAGGATCAGATCAGTAATGTGGTGATCGCTCCAAATAAGGAGATCCCGACTGGTGAAGTAAGTGTTTACTGGGCAGATGATAAGACAGTTTCGTCCTTTTATACAGCAGATACGGGAAGTGTGATCGAGTATCTGGACAAAGTGGGCTTTTCCGATTACCGTGTAACGGATATCGTAAACCGTGAAGGCTGGTTTTACCGTAACGGAGCTGTCCTGATCCTGGGTGGACTCTTCCTCTGGTTTATGATGTCCTTCATGAGTGGTCAGCAAGGAGCTATGGGAGCCGGCAACAACCGGATGATGGATTTTGGCAAAAGCCGGGCGACCATGGTGAAGGAAAGCAATGAAACGACTTTTGAGGATGTTGCAGGACTTCAGGAGGAAAAAGAAGACCTGGAAGAGGTCGTGGATTTCCTGAAAGATCCGGATAAATATACCCGGGTTGGTGCCAGGATCCCTAAGGGAGTGATCCTGACCGGACCTCCGGGGACGGGTAAAACACTGCTTGCAAAAGCCGTAGCAGGAGAGGCGCATGTGCCGTTTTTCTCCATCTCCGGTTCTGATTTTGTAGAGATGTTTGTCGGTGTCGGCGCTTCCAGAGTGAGGGACCTGTTTGAAGAGGCAAAGAAGAATGCCCCCTGCATCGTGTTTATCGATGAGATCGATGCGGTTGCCAGACGACGGGGGACCGGCCTTGGCGGCGGCCATGATGAGCGGGAGCAGACATTAAACCAGCTTCTGGTGGAGATGGATGGTTTCGGAGTAAACGAAGGAATCATTGTGATTGCTGCTACGAACCGTGTAGATATACTGGATCCGGCAATTTTAAGGCCTGGCCGTTTTGACCGGAAGGTTGGTGTAGGGCGTCCCGATGTAAAGGGCAGGCGGGAGATCCTGGGAGTACATACCCGGAAAAAACCGCTGGCAGAGGATGTGGATCTGGACCAGATCGCCCAGACAACAGCCGGCTTTACAGGAGCTGATCTGGAAAACTTGATGAATGAAGGTGCCATCTACGCAGCTAAGGCCGGGAGAATATATATTACCCAGGACGATCTGCGTAAAGCCTTTGTCAAAGTGGGCATCGGGGCAGAGAAAAAGAGCAAGGTCATTACGGATAAGGAGAAGAAGATTACTGCTTATCACGAGTCGGGCCATGCAATCTTATTCCATCTGCTGCCGGATGTAGGCCCTGTTTATTCAGTCTCCATTATCCCGACGGGCATCGGGGCAGCAGGATACACCATGCCTCTGCCGGAAAATGATGACATGTTCGAGACAAAAGGGAGGATGATCCAGGAAATCATAGTATCCCTGGGAGGACGTGTTGCGGAGGAGATCATTTTCCAGGATATTACAACGGGTGCATCCCAGGATATCCGTCAGGCGACAGATACCGCCAGAGCGATGGTGACCCGCTACGGCATGTCGGAGGAAATCGGTCTGATCAATTATGATAATGATGGCGATGAGGTGTTTATCGGACGTGATCTTGCTCATTCAAAGCCTTATGGTGAGAATACAGCCAGTGCTATTGACAGAGAGGTAAAGAAGATTATCGACAACTGTCATAACGAAGCCAGAAGGATCCTCACTGAGAACATTGAGATCCTTCACGCCTGCGCCAATCTCCTGATTGAAAGGGAGAAGATCAACCGGGATGAGTTCGAAGCACTGTTCAGCACTACATAAGGATGATGGATCCTTGCGGTGCGGGCACTGAACAATGATACACGTTGCTGGAGTAAAGCATAAGAAAGGAAAAAACTATGGGTTCGCGTTTAGGCTGGTTTTTTGGGAAGCTCATTTCCATTGCGGCAATCGTTTCATCTGCATTGCTGATGGTGAACGTCTATACATCAAAGATGTTCCCGGAGAAATACATGATGGCTGCAGGCATCGCACTGCTCATTATGCTGCTTCTTGTCACGATCCTTACCTGGAACTCTAACGGTAAGGGTAGGTATGTGTTTGGTTTCCTGCTGGGTATTATCATAACCGCAGCGTCAATACTGGGGACTAAGTATCTGACCAGGACGGTAGATACAGCGAAAGAGATTACAACAACTGCCGGCACAGAGCTTGCATCGGTTGGTGTATATGTAAAGGAAGACAATAAAGATGATTTCGAGGAGGCAGCTTCCGGATATCAGTTCGCAATCGTGAAAGAAATCGACCGGGAAAATACCGATCATGCGGTCCAGCAGCTGAAGGATACCTATGGTCCGGAGAAGGATATTGCAGAATATGATTCACTGCCTCAGCTTGTACAGGCTCTTAAGGACGGCGATGCAGATGCGATCCTGATGAATACGGCATTTGTCGGTGTTCTTGAGGATATGGAGGACTTTGAGAAGATCGGCAGCGAGATCAAGCTTGTCAAGACCTTTGATGTTGAAGTGGAGAAAAGCGAGGAGGAGACAAAGGAAGAGCAGCCGGATGCGATCAATGCCGGTTATTCAGGCAATGCGTTTACCATGTATATCAGTGGTATCGATACCCGGTCTTCCAGAATCGAGTCCAGGAGCCGAAGCGATGTCAATATCCTGGCAACGATCAATCCGGATACACATCAGATCCTGCTGGTTTCTACTCCACGTGACTACTATGTCGAGCTTTCCAATGTAGAAGGAGCTATGGATAAGCTGACCCACGCCGGTATCTACGGTATCCAGGTCAGCTCCGCGACACTCGGTAAGATTTACGGTGTCAATACAGACTACTATTTCCGTGTCAACTTTGTCGGGTTTGAAAATATCATTGATGCTCTGGGTGGTGTGACGGTCCATTCCGATTATGATTTCTCCAGCAGCAGCAAGGCAGGCGGCTACTATCATTTCAACCAGGGGGACAATAACCTGAATGGTGCAGCTGCACTTGCATTCTGCAGAGAGAGAAGTGCATTCAAGAGCGGAGATCACCAGAGAGGCAGAAATCAGATGGAAGTCGTGCGTGCAGTTATCCGCAAGATGATGTCTGTTGATATGCTGACCAATTATTCGAAAGTCCTGGAGGCAATGGAGGG